>JAHILQ010000123.1 GCA_018896985.1 Nitrospinota bacterium | reverse complement strand
TCAAGCTGATAACTCGTCTCTTCCCAGATCCCTCTCAGAATTCTCATGTCTTCATCTAAAACAGTAATGCGTGATGCGTGATGCGTGATGAGATTTATTTTGATTCTTTTTTCGGCAGTTGTTTTACCAATAATCTGATACGGGACATCAGAGTTTTTCAGAAGTGATATTACCTCATATTCTTTTTCGGGCAGATATTCCAGCGCAAGCCCAAGCTCTTCGGAGAAGAGGAGTGCTAATATTTCATCCTGCATCTTGAATCTTGAATCTTGAATCTTGAAGTTTATCTCTATTCCGCAATTCCCTGAAAATGCCATCTCAAGGATTGTTGTGATTAATCCTCCGTCGCTCCTGTCATGGCCTGAAAGTATCAGGTCTTTTGATATGAGTTCCTGAACTGAGTTGAATGTTCTCTTCAATAATTTCGGATCATCAACATCAGGCGATTCATCTCCAATCTGGTTATATACCTGCGCAAGTGAAGTTCCGCCGAGCCTGTTTCTGTTGTTCCCGAGATCAATAAATAAAAGCCTGCTCTTTCCGGGTTTCTTTATATCAGGCGTAATTACCTTTGTTATATCAGGGCATGTCGCATAGGCAGAGATTACGAGTGTCCCAGGCGATTTCACAGTCTCCATCTTATCCTTTGAGACTACCTTTGCAGCCATTGAAAGGCTGTCTTTTCCGCCGTCAATTGCAATGCCGAGTTCAAGCATTATATCTCGCAATGCAACTGCCGCATCATAAAGCCTTGCGCCTTCACCGGGAAGTTTTGCCGCCCACATCCAGTTCCCTGAACATTTAATATCTTCCAGTTTGCTTATCTTTGCCCATACAATATTCGTTAATGCCTCTCCGACAGAAAGCCGAGCAGTAGCAGATGGATTGATGAGCGTCTTAATAGGCTGCTCGCCTATGGAAATCGCTGCCCCTGTAAGCCCGAAATGACTTTGGGCAATTACAGCCACATCAGATACTGTAAGATGCAAAGGCCCTGCGCACTGCTGTCTTGCAATGAGTCCTGTAACGCTCCTGTCAACCTTGTTTGTGAGAAACCTCTTTGAGCCGACTGACACAAGCCTCAGGACTCTGTCCAGTGCGTCACGGACATTAATCCCCCCTCCTCCCCCCTTTACTAAAGGGGGGTATGGGGGGATTTTAAGAGGCTCAAGTTTCGGTTGAATCCTTTCAAGTTTGAATGTCTTCTGCGGCATGTCACCGAGGATTTTTTCAAGGTCAAGATTTACAGGCGCGCTTCCGTCATTTTCATCGTGAAGCACAATGTATCCATCACCTGTAATCTGTCCTATAAATGAAAATGGAACTTTTTCCCTCCTGCAAAGCTCCTCAAATATATCTGCCTTATCAGGTTTGATAAGAAGCGCATTCTGCTCCTGATACTCTGCGCCCCATATCTCAAGAACAGAGAGTGTGTTATCACCAACCTGAATCTTTCTTATTTCTATCTTTGCGCCGGAAGGATAGATTATCTCTTTTACGACATTGCAGTTTCCGCCTGCTCCCTGATCGTGGATGCTTATTATCGGATTATCACTGCCAAGCTCAACGCATGCCCTTATCACCCTGTTAAGTTTCTGCTCCATCTCTGCATCACCGCGCTGGACAGCATTGAAGTCAAGCTCTGCAATGTTTTCTCCCTGAATCATGCTTGAGGCAGCGCCTCCTCCCATTCCAATCCTGTATGCAGGGCCTCCGATCTTTGTAACGAGCATCCCTTTTTCAGGCTGGCCTTTTTCTATATGCCTTGCATCCATCTGGCCGATTCCAGCAGTGAACATTATCGGCTTAATCCATTCCCTTCTTTCACCGTCAGGAAGCCTCATGCCGAATGCCCGCGTAAAGCCCTGAATAACAGGCTCGCCGAATTTGTTGCCATAATCAGATGCGCCGTTGCTTGCCTCAATCTCTATCTGCAAAGGAGATGCCAGGTTGTTCGGATATTCAAATGATTCATCTTCCCATGGGAGTTTATATCCTGGAATTCTGAGATTCCCAACGCAGTATGCTGCTGTGCCTGCTATAACATGGGCGCCTTTTCCTGTTGCCTGCACATCTCTTATCCTTCCGCCTGTTCCAGTCTCAGCGCCGGGGAATGGCGCAACACCGCTTGGAAAGTTATGTGTCTCTGCCGTAAAGATTACGTGATATTTAAGGTTTGCCTCTTTGAATCTTGAATGCCTCCCGACATTCTCAGGGATAATCGTCTTTATATCATATCCCTTAATGCCGCTTGAATTGTCCTTGAATGCAATCACGCTGTTATTGGGATTTGCTTTTAATGGCTTTTTTATAATCTGCATCAGGTTTTCAGGAATCTCTTTTCCGTCTATGATTAATTTTCCCCTGAAAAACCAGTGCCGCGAATGCTCGCTGTTTGACTGGCTCAAGTCAAAGCATTCAACATTTGTCGGATTGCGTTTAAGGTCTTTTACAAATAGGTTGTAGTAATATTCTATGTCCCAGTCATCAAGCCCAAGTCCCATCTCTGTGTTAATTTTTTTCAATGCTGAATGCCCTTCTTCAATCAGAGGCACTAAGTAAGCGGGCTCAGGCTTAATCCCTGTCTCAAATGTCTCCAGAGTTTCAGGATACGGACACTCGGTCATGCGGTCGTAAAAGAGTGATGAGTGATGAGTGATGAGTGATGAGTATATATCCTTTAAACGCTTGACGCTTGACGCATCACGCATTACTAATTTGTATCTTCTCGACCTCTCTATTCTCGTAATCTTCTTTAATCCGCAGGCATGGCATACAGATACAGCATTCGTTGACCATGCTGTTGTGAAATTCATTCTTGGACCAACTTCAAGAATCACCCCCTCTTCGCTCCCCCCTTTGGCAAGGGGGGGATGGGGGGGTAAGGTCGTGTTGTTACTCAAAAAACTTTCTCCTGAAAAATTCTCCGGCTCGAATGTCTCTGCCAGTAGCCATCTGAGGATATCCAGTTCTTCATTTGTCAGCGGAGCACTTGCCTCAATATTAAAGCAGTGCTCTGTCTCTATATCATTAATATCAGATGCAACGCACTGTCTGAGAATCGGAAGAAGGTTTTTCTTCTTTGTCTCAGAAAGCGCCGGTTTCCGGTAGAAATGCAGCAACCCCATAGCATTGAATTATAACATGGGATAAAAAGCTTTTTGGCTGCTTTTTAAACTCTGAGACTTTGCTGCTCTGACACTTTGACGCTTTGAACACTATTGCATTCGGTCTTGCCTTTTTTGAGCGGGGAGGGATAAGATAAGAAAAAATTTGAGGATTTCAAAAAATATGATTATTTCTCCGGCATCCTCATCAACGCCTCTGCCGTCTTTAAACATTCACAGCATTCACTGAAAAAGGAGTGATTATGGCAAAGCACACAGTATCAATCGACGAAGACACGCGTCAGAGGATCCACACATTGCCAAGGGGCATAAACTTCTCAGCCTTCATGCGAAAGGCGATCAATATCTTTGTTGAGGAGCTTGAGAAAAACCCTGATCTGGAGCCTGAAAATTTCATCATCACCTGCACTGCACGGAAAGATACATCAGATAAAAAAAGAAGATAAGGGCACGGGAAAATTAAGCAAGATTATGCGGCCAAAGAATAACTCACAGGAGAGCACTTTATGGATGGGACCAGACGCGCAGATATAAAACGTGGATTACGTGTTTCAATCGTGCTGAAAAAAGACCAGCAGACAGGGAAACTCACCGAAGGAATTGTAAGGGATATTTTAACTAATTCACCCGCACATCCGCATGGAATCAAAGTTCGCCTGGAAAGCGGAGAAATAGGCCGTGTAAAAAAGATACTTGCTTAAACTGTTCTGCTGCTCTGAACCTTCCGCACGTCTCGCAGCGTCAGCGGAGAATCGCCCCCGCACTCAGGCGGGTTCGCCGAGGAGAAGAGGCGACCGCGCTATCCCGCTCACATCCGCTTCACAGTCTTGCCTTTTTTGAGGGGGGAGGGATAAGAAAATATGGGCATCATTCACCCACGGGCAAGCCCGTGGAACTCTGATGATGTGTTAGAATCTTGTTTAAAGTGGAAGAAATTTCTAAGAGTACTGGCACAACCAAAACTGAGAGATATTTAGCAAAACTATGCGAAAGATCTTTTTTGAGTCTTTGGAGCTATCCCAATCTCTATACCGATGAAGGAAGAAAAAATAGCAAAGGAAGCGGCAAAGAGCTTTGCGACCTACTCGTGGTTTTTGGCGACCATGTCATAATTTTTTCTGACAAGAATGTTGATTTTAAAAACTCCGGTAATTTGCAAGTAGATTGGCGCCGCTGGGTTAAACGAGCTGTGCTTGAATCTGCAAGACAGGTCTATGGTGCGGAGAAATGGATTAGAGAAAGACCTGATCGTATTTTCTTAAATAAACAGTGCACAGAGCGTTTTCCACTCAGATTACCTGATCCCGTTAAAGCCAAATTCCACAGAATCGTAGTGGCATTAAATGTGACCAAGCGTTTTAATCAACATGTAGGTGGTCGCGGGACTCTCATCCTAAAGCCCGAAATTATCGGCTCCCGTCATTTAGAGGTGCCATTTCATATAGGTCAAATTGATCCAGAAAAAGGTTATATCCATATTTTCGATGATATCTCTCTTGATATTATTCTCAGAGAACGCGATACAGCCTATGACTTCGTTGAATACTTGTTACGAAAAGAAAAATTCATTACGTCTGGTCAATTGGGTATGGCAGCCGGTGAAGAAGAGCTTCTTGCCTATTACTTAAGCAAACTTAATCCAAATGATGAACACGACTTTCCAATAGAACAAGGAGTGATAGAGGTAATCACTGAAGGCCTTTGGGATCACTTCCGTCAGCTACCACAATATATTAACGGGAAAAAAGAAAATGAGGCAAGTTATTTCTGGGATTGGCTTATTGAACAATTTGCTGTGCATATGATCAAGGGGACGATGGAATTCTCATCGGGTGATCAGTTGGATGACAATGCCATGGCTTTGAGAATCATGGCTCGAGAAAATAGATTTAGCAGAAGAATTCTATCAAAAGCTTTCATGGAAAAAATCGAGAGTACGCCACCGCATAAAAGGAAAGTGCGAGTAATGTTTTCGCCACAATTTCAAGATGTCGGATATGTTTTACTTTTGTATCCTAAGCCAGCGGATATCGACATGGCGTCATATAAAGAGCATAGAAAGAAGCGGACTGGATTGCTTAGTGCATATTGCAAATCTTTTAAAGCCAAACATCCAGAGTTAAATATTATTGTTGGAATAGCAAGCGAACCAAAAGGTACAGGGAGCGGTTCTAAAGATCTGCTATATTTAGATACTACCGGGTGGTCAGATGCTGCCTTGAAGGAGGCTAATCGAATAAGACAAGAATTTGCTCTTTTATTGGACGATAAAGTAAAAGAGTTCCGAGGCACAGAGTATGAATTCCCCTTGCCCAAAAGCGGTGAATCATCACAAGTTGAGAATAAAAATAATCATAGTCACAATAAATTTGAAGATAAAATATTAGAACAGTCTTTTCGGAAAAGAAAGGATAAGCGCAGAATGTCAAAGGAAAGCCGAAGAAGGAACAGAAAGAAAAGATGAGCCACCTCCAATTTGTGGTGTCCACTTTTATGACAAATTCTGAAAATATGACAATCATCCGAGAAATAGTTCGAGGGTCTTTAATTTTGCTGTTCAGAGTTATTTTTTCCCTAAATGAAACCTTTCAGGCAGCAAAAGTCCATAGTGCGTTAGTGCAAAAGCGAAGGAGTTGCGACTCTCTGCTCACGCTGCGAAAAAACCAACCGCCTTACGGCTCGAATCTGAGAATATTAAGGTTATGAATATTTTTGAAGTGTTTGTAATTTGC
>JAHILQ010000122.1 GCA_018896985.1 Nitrospinota bacterium | reverse complement strand
TTTTCCACAATCCTCCCGTACTTCATGACCATTGTCCTCTGGCATAAAAGCCTTATAACTCCAAGGTCATGGGATACGACTATCATGGAAAGTTGAAGCTCCCGCTGCAGATTCCTTATCAGGTCCAGCACCCGTGCCTGCACAGAGACATCGAGCCCGGTAGTTACCTCGTCAAGAAACAGTAGCAGCGGGTCATTGGATAATGCCTTTGCGATTTGAACCCTTTGCTGCATACCGCCGCTGAAGTTCCTCGGCGGTTCATCCATCCGTTCCACAGGTATCTCTGTTTTTTCAAGAAGCCCCGAGGCCCTTCCTCGCATCATGGCAATACTTCTCCAGTTTGCCATGATCAATCGCTCTGCAATATTTCCGCCCGAGCTTACATCCATCCTTAAGCCAAGATGCGGGTTCTGATACACGACTCCCATAAAGACATTCCTTATTTGTCTTTTTTGATATGAGTTCAGTGCAAGTAAGTTCCTGTCATTTATATTTATCTCTTTATCCATTTTTGTGCTGTTTATGCACATTTCACCAGATGTTGCATCCCAGTCAAAGTGGAGGAGTTTGACAACGGTGCTTTTGCCTGAGCCGCTCTCACCCACGATGCCTAATATCTCTCCGGGATAGAGATCAAAGGATACATTGCTGCACGCAACCACCGAGCCGCAGTGCCGGCATACATTGGTCTCATATTCAGGTCCGGTCGAATCATGGCATAGAGGACATCCTTCCCCGAATATCTTCGTGAGATTTTTGACATCAAGTATTGGCATTATTGGCATTGATCCGCCTCCGTCTTTAGTTCCCTGCTCTTACTTTCGAGCGCCTTATCGCAGTGCCCGGTATCGGAGCAGAAATACATCCTCCTGCCGGTGGCATCATCAATTATCTCGTCAAAGAATGTATCCGTGCTTCCGCACCTCACACACACCGCACCCTTGAAATCCTCAACCCTGAATTTGGAGTCCTCAAACTCAAGAGGTTCAACCTTTGTGTAGGGAGGAATTGCGTATATTCTTTTTTCCCTTCCTGCACCGAAGAGATAAAGGGTCTCTGCCATATTCAATTTCTGGATGTCCCATCTGGGTATGGGGCTAGGATCCATAATATATCTGCCGTTGACCATCACGGGATACCTCGCACCTATGCTTATCTCTTTGAATTTAACAATATCTTCATAGAGGTAAAGCCACATCCTGCTGTAATCCGCCTCTCCGTGCATCCTTCTTGTCTCCATTTCAGAAGGCTCCACTGTCCTTAAGGCTTCGGGATAGGGCACCTGAAGCACAAGTATCTGTTCTTCCGTCATCTTTTCTTCAGGAATCCTGTGCCTTGTCTGTATTACTGTTGCCTCCTTGGTGTCTGTGGTTGCCTTCACTCCGGTTACGGCGCTGACGAACTTCTTTATGTTTACTGCATTGACACTTCCATCGCACCCCTGGTCAATTACCTTTAAAGTATCGTCAGGCCCTATGATGGAGAGGGTTATCTGGATACCGCCTGTTCCCCATCCCCTCGCAATGGGAAGTTCCCTTGACCCGAAGGGTACCTGATATCCCGGAATGGCTACAGCCTTTAATATCTTTCTCCTTATCTCCCTTTTTGCGCCCTCGTCTATGAAGGCAAAGTTGTAGCCGTTATGTTTTTGTCTGACCTCTGTGTTCTGACCTCTATGTTCTGTTGTATTCATCCACTCTTTAAGTTTCATTTCTAACCCCCGGCTGCTGACTCTTGGCCTTTGTCTTTTCTTGTGCCTTTCTCAACCTGTCAAGGTCTGACTGGAATGTTATATAATGGGGCAGTTTGTAGTGGTTGCAGAAACCCATGGACTCTATGCCGTCAATATGGGAAAGGACGAATTCCTGATTTTCAGAGATCATCTTTGGTTCTTCTGTTTGCAGTGCCCTGTCGAGGACTGCCATGGATATCGCTTTTGTCTCGTTATGTCCGAAACACAAACCATAGCCTAATGTGAATTTCGCTATTCCATCTTTACCCGCAAACTTTGCAATGACCTCCGCCTCTGTAATCTTTATCTCTCCCACAGTATATGGTTCACCGGTATGGGGATGCTTAATCCTCACAGGTAGGAAACCAACCCTCAATTCTCCAATAGTGGGATGGATGTCTCCATAACCGCGCATATTGGAATAGGCCAAAAGCAATAGTCCCCCTGTCTCTGCCCTCGCCATTGTCTGCATGGCTGCACTTCTTGATGCCGGAAATGTGAGGGATTGTCTTGTAATGTCAAAGATTCCATTTTGACTATTCTCCTGTGGCTTTTGGCTTTTGACTGTTTCCACGAGAAGTCCGTCTTTCCTTAAAATCTCTATTACCTTTGGAAGGGAATCGGGGATTGGCGCAATACTGTCAATGCCGTCAAAAAGTTCTTTCATGAGTTTCTTTCTCTTTTCATCCGTATCATTCATCAACTCAAAGTCCAGCAGCCTCAATGTGTAATCAGATGTCGGCCCAAGTATCTGACCTCCCGGTATGTCCTTAAAAGCGGCAGAGATACGTCTTATGATCCTCATCCCTTTCGTTGACTGAGGCAGGGAATAACCAGTGCGGGGCTTTGTTGTCCTGTACGCCCTGAGCATAAAGGCAGCCTCAAAGGTATCGCCTGCGGACTGCTTTATGGCGAGGGCGGCAAGCTCAGGGGCATAAAGGGAGCCTTCTGACATAATCCTGTCAACAGCAAAATAAAGCTGCTCCTTTATTTGCTCAACCTCTAATGGCTGTGAATTTCCTTTTATCCTCTCATAAGCGAGGAGTTTCCATGCATTTTCTATCGCATCTGTACCACCTTTAACCGCTACATAGCCCATATCATCTCACCTCGATCCTTGTTGACCTCGGGATACACATAATCTTGTTTGCACTTTCTATAAAAATACAGTCTATTCCCAGAGGGAATTCTGAATTGATTTCTTTGATATGAGAAAGTTCATTCTTTCCCAGTCCGTGAATAACTGGTGCAATATCATTCCTTATTCCGGGCCCTTTTAGTAGAGCAATTGTTTTTCCATTATCCCTGTCATCCAGATATTCAACTACATAAATTACTGTTGCGCCCGTGTCGGGATACTCAAGGCTTCCCCTCTTTGCATGAAGGATTGCCCCATCGCTGCCACCCGATGGGATTATTACGAAATCAGCATCTTCTATGTTTGCCGTCCTGCTGCCGGTTGCTCTTAT
>JAHILQ010000121.1 GCA_018896985.1 Nitrospinota bacterium | reverse complement strand
GGCAGCAAAAGTCCATAGTGCGTTAGTGCAAAAGCGAAGGAGTTGCGACTCTCTGCTCACGCTGCGAAAAAACCAACCGCCTTACGGCTCGAATCTGAGAATATTAAGGTTATGAATATTTTTGAAGTGTTTGTAATTTGCAGTTGCAAGGGAAGAGCCTTTTGTAATGGCAGTTGCGGCTATGAGCGCATCAACGGTTCCCAATCCATCGGAAAGCGCATGCTTCTCAAGCATATGCATTGCCTTTTCAGAAATCCTTTCGTCCGGATAAATCACTGACGATATATTTTTTCTTACGAATTCTTTTACGGCTTTTAGCTCTTCCTTGTTAAGACATCCCTGTATCAGTTCCATCACAGCAAGGGAGCTTACTGCCCTGTCGGAATAAGAAATATCTGTTATGAAATCCCGCGCCGCCTGATTTCCTCTGAAAAACCAGATAAGGACATCTGTATCAAATATTATCTTTGGTATCTTTCCTTCCTCCGTTCATTGAGCCATTTTGACACGTCTTTTATATCCTTCCTGTTTTTCCAGATACCGAATCCTACGGGATTAAATTGTTCCTCAACTGTCCCTATAGGTTTCAGAACAGCGATGGATTTTCCCCGCAGTGTTATAACCACTTCATCGCCTTTTCTGACGCTTCCGAGGATTGCGGATGCCCTGTTTCTGAGTTCTTTTGCGGTCGCCGTTTTCATAAATAATCACCTCAAAGTATATATTTGAAAGTATACACTTTACTAATCAGGAAGTCAACTGGCGGCTCCCTTGATAGTTATTAGGTATTCGCATACTGAAGATTAGGGCATTTCTTGTGAGGATATCAAGCAGGATATTGCCGCTGTCATGACCCTCTCAGATTGTTGACTATTGTATTGGTTTTCTGTCCTTTACGTGTTTTTAGCTTGCCTTTCCACTTATCAAATGGAGATTGCCCAAACACCCTCTCAAAAATATAGTCCACATTCTTGAGATAATACTTAAGGTCAAAGATTTTTTTTATCTCTTTTGAAGAGAGGTGTTTTTTGACGTCTTTATCTTTCAATAATAATTTCTTGAACTCAATTCCCTTCTTCCAGCTCTGCATCGCATTCCTCTGGACAAGTTCATATGCATCCTCGCGGCTCATTCCCTTGCCCGTTAATGCAAGGAGAACTCTCTGTGAATTATAGAGGCCATAACTCTTTTGCATGTTCTTAAGCATCCTGTCAGGATATACATGAAGTCCTTCAAGTATCCCCTTTAATCTGTTAAGCATATAATCAACAAGTATTGTGCTGTCAGGAATAATTACGCGCTCAACAGAAGAATGTGAGATATCGCGCTCATGCCATAAGGCAATGTTTTCAAGCCCTGCCATAGCATTTGAACGGACAAGCCTTGCAAGGCCGGAGAGGTTCTCGCATCCGACAGGGTTTCTCTTATGAGGCATTGCTGATGAACCCTTCTGCCCTTTTGTAAACGGCTCCTCTGCCTCAAGAACTTCTGTCCTTTGCAAATGCCTTATCTCAATTGCAATTTTTTCTACAGATGCAGCGATAAGCGAAAGTGTTGTGAGGTACTCTGCATGCCTGTCCCTCTGAACAACCTGAGTTGCAACAGGTTCAGGCTTCAGTCCGAGTTTTTTACATACCTTATCTTCTATCTTTGGAGTGATATTCGAAAATGTGCCGACAGCCCCGGAAAACTTACCTATGCTTACAACATCCTTTGCACGTTTCATCCTCGCGAGGTTTCTCTTCATCTCCTCATACCAGAGGGCAAATTTAAGTCCGAAAGTCATCGGCTCTGCATGGACTCCGTGGCTTCTTCCTATAGCAGGAGTGTTTTTATATTTGTATGCCTGCTTTTTAAGTACAGACATCAGTTCTTTTATGTCTTTAAGAATAATGTCTGCCGCCTCTTTCATAAGAAGCGAGAGAGCTGTATCAACAACATCGGATGATGTAAGCCCTTTGTGGATGAACCTTGACTCATGACCTACATTTTCTGCGACTGATGTGAGGAATGCAATAACATCGTGTTTAACAACACCTTCTATTTCGTCAATTCTTTTTACATCGAACTTTGCCTTTTTCTTTATTTTTACAACTGCATCAACAGGAATCTCTGCAAGCTCTGCCCATGCCTCGCAAACAGCAATCTCGACATCAAGCCATTTCTGGAACCTGCTCTCAGGCTCCCAAAGTTTTCCCATCACAGGTCTTGTATAACGCGGTATCATGCTACCTCCTTCTATTAAAAATTACATGAAAGAATGTCATATTCTACCCTTACAATCTCAATTTTTCCACCATTAATAACAACATAATCCCGGCCCATTACGCTTTTTTCTGCTGAGATTTTGTTCCCTTGGCAATTTTGTCCAGAATGCCGTTGATAAACGAAGCTGATTCATGCGTGGAATATTTCTTCGCAATCTCTATTGCCTCGTTTATTGTTACAGCGGGAGGAATATCTTTTCGGTGCAGGAGTTCATAAACAGCAAACCTTAATATGTTTCTGTCAACAGCAGCCATCCTCTGGATTACCCAGTGCTCTGCTGACTTGTTAATTACCGAGTCTATTTCATCGAGGGCAGAAAGAGTGCCTTTGATAATCTCTGTTGCAAATTTTTTGACTTCATCGTCTTTTTCTTTATCAGCCCAGAACTGATTAAGGCTTCTGTCTGTGTCGCTTTTGTTCCCGAAATCAGACTGGAAGAGAAACTGAAGAACATACTCCCTTGCCTTGCGACGCTTCATTATTTAGCAGACAGCAAACAGCACTCAGCAGTCAGCAGAAAAATACTGTCAAAATTTCTTATAGCTGAATGCTGTTCGCTGAAAGCTGTCATTAGAGCTTCTTTATAAGTTGCGCCATTTCTATAGCTGTCATTGCTGCGTCCCATCCCTTGTTCCCGCTCTTTGTGCCCGCCCTTTCAACTGCCTGTTCAATTGTATCGGATGTGATGACTCCGAAAGCAATCGGAACTCCTGTCTCCATCGATGCCGCAGCAACGCCCTTTGCCACCTCAGCCGCAACATACTCAAAGTGAGGGGTTGCGCCCCTGATGACTGTGCCGAGACATATAACCGCATTATAAGTTCCTTTTGATGCAAGTTTTCTTGCAATTAGAGGAATCTCAAATGAACCCGGCACCCTTGCAATATCTATGTCTTCCTCCTTTGCTCCATGTCTCAGCAGCGCATCCTTCGCTCCGTCAAGGAGTTTGCTCGTGATAAAGTCATTGAACCTGCTTACAACTATCGCAAACTTTAATCCCTTTGCCTGAAGTTCGCCTTCTAATATTTTCATAATAATATCCTCCTGTTCGTTTCAGTTAGGTTTTAACCTGTAAATACCTATTTCACCCTCCCCCTCACCCCCTCCCGTCAAGGGAGGGGGATTATTTAGTTCCCTCTCCCCTCGCGGGAGAGGGTTAGGGTGAGGGGTAATTTCCATCGCCCTTTGCGTCTCCTTGAGGCATGCGTGTTTTATATTATATACTTTTAAAAACGAATTGTGAAATAGAAAAAGGTCTATGACCCGTAGAGCAGAATTGTACTATTTGGATATTAAAGCGCAGTTTCGGTAAAATATAAATATTCTATGGCTGTGAAGGAGGTCAGGCGAATATGCCTCTAAGGAAATGGATAAAGAGCGCTAACTTTGCAATAGAAGGGATACTTCATGCTGCCAGAACGCAGAGGCATCTGAGGTATCATTTCTACAGCGCTGCCGCTGTCCTCCTTATAAGTTATATCCTTGGCGTCT
>JAHILQ010000120.1 GCA_018896985.1 Nitrospinota bacterium | reverse complement strand
TTAATTGATACGCCATGGAATAAAACTCCGGGGCTTCCGACATCATTTATAATTTTTGCAGTCATATCTTTTGTTCCGACAGAACTCCCGCCTGTTATAAGCGCCATGGCGGAATCTTCAAGAGACTCTTCAACCACCTTTTTTATAACGCTGTATTCGTCGCTGAATATGCCGCGTTTTACAGGCTCTCCTCCCGCTTCTGATATAAGGCCTGCAAGATTAAATGAATTTATGTCTCTCACCTGTCCGGGTTTAACATCGCTGTTTGCAGGAACAATCTCATTCCCTGTTGATATTATGGAAACCTTCGGTTTTTCATAAACATAAACCTCTGTTATTCCGAGCCCTGCAAGCGCGCCTGTATCCTGAGGCCTGAGCCTGTGCCCTCTCTTTAATACGAGAGCGCCTTTTTTTACATCCTCCCCTGCCTGTATCACATTTTCTCCGGGCGCTGCCGGCTTCATGACTTCTACCATCTTTTCATCTATCGTCTGTGCATGCTCTATCATAACGACTGCATCGGCGCCCTCTGGAAGCATCCCGCCTGTTGCTATCTTTGCTGTCATCCCTTTTTTAAGCTCAAAGTCAGGCATTGCGCCCATCAATACTTCACCGGCGATGTTAAGATATGCGGGAAGACCGTCCGAAGCGCCGAATGTGTCAGAAGAAGTAACTGCAAAGCCGTCAACCGTTGACCGCGCAAACTGGGGAAGGTTTTCAGGTGAGAAAATATCCCGTGACAGAATTCTCCCGCATGAATGCTCTATATTCAGTTTTATCTCAGGAGGAAACACCGCAGAAAGATTTTTAAGTATAAACTCCAGCGCCTTTTCAACAGTAATAACTTCTTCCCTGCCAAGCATGTCTCGCATACGCCCTTCTTCTTAGCCTAAGATTATTCGTTAAAAGCCGGCTCAGATTAGATAATTTTTGAAATGCTTTTTATGTATATGGCTGCCGAGCGGACTCTTCTTCAAAACCGCCGAATCAGCGCCATTCTGAAGAAGATCAACCATCCTGTCCAATGATTTTTCCTGAAGTCTCTTTATATTGTCTTTCTTATAACCGGGAGTAATGAAAATATTTCTGTCAATAAAACTGCTTACTCTCTTCTGATGAAGCCCTGAGATTAACACTACACTTTTAAGAATCCATTTATTGGTTTTAAAAGAAAACATGGCGGTATCCAGAGACCTCTCAAGAAAAGTGTCATTCCTTCGCTGAACCTTTTTATCTATTGTGACTGCCTGAAACCAGTATTTCTTGTCAACAATGCTGTCTGCCTTCAGTTCAAGGAATGTATGCCCGACATTCTTTTTCCCTGCTGTCAGCATCTCATGCGCAACAGTATCAGCGGCAAGATGGCTCATGTAACCGTAAACAAAGGCCTGCTGCTGTTGTGTCTTGGCAGCCTCAAAAAGACCCAATGCCACATCCCAGCTGTGCGAACTCTTATCATCAGGCAGATACTTCTTGCCAAAAATAATATCCGCCATCAGGTTGCCGTAAAGGAAGTCGCTTTTGTACTTTTTCATCAGCGCATATATTCCGGCAGGAAGAAGCGAACCGAGGTAATATATCTCGCTGCCCAGATAGACATGTGTCAGGGGCCCCCACGCAAAGGCAGCGGAAGGCGCTGCTATAAATAAGATTACTAATAAAAATTTAAACATTATTTAATTCGGTCAAAATGATAAACTGCTGATTCCATACGCCCTTATTTTACCAAATCACATGAAGAAATTTCCATTCAAGTTTCTTCATTTAAGCGAAAGGCAAATCCTATAAGCAAAAAGTCCTATACTTTTTAAAGCAAGACGGAAGGGGGCGCAAAATTATTTAAGTTTCTTTATAAACTCTTCCACAGGGATTGCGGGCAGAGTGATAAGATGAACAGAGCCCCTTGCTCCAAGTTCAACAGACATCCTCATTATAGTCTCATTATCAGGCGCCTCAACAATGTTCACAAAATCGTAAGCCCCGAGCACGGCAAACTGCTGCTTTACCTTAACCCCCATTTTCTCTATCTCTTTGTTTACCTCAAGAATCCTCTCAGGCTTCTCTTTTATCGTCTTTCTCCCCTCATCAGTGAGTGTGCTCAGAATAATATAATATGCCATACCTTCCTCCTTTCTCTACGAGTCTCAGACTTTCCCCTTCCTAAGAACCTTTATACTCCAGTTTTGGGAAAATGTCAAATCAAAAATTTCATTTGACAGGCGCCGGCTCACGTGATATATTGAACTTAAAATAAATGAAGAAGGAGGTAACCATGTCCTGCAAACCGGGTCACAAATCAACATGTAAAACAAAAAAGACTGCAACGAAGAAAAAGAAATAGGCAATGAACAGGGTCTGA
>JAHILQ010000119.1 GCA_018896985.1 Nitrospinota bacterium | reverse complement strand
GGCATCATAAGGGTTCCAACCCGTAGCCCAAACAATAGAGCCTACCTTTAATGAAAGGCTCTGAGCCTTCATATTAAGGTCAATAGCCTTATATGTGCAAGCCTCTACACACTTAGCACATTCAGCTTTCTTACAGACCTTATCATCAATTACATATCTCAAAGGGAAGGCAAAATCTTGTGGGAGATAAATAGCCTTTGTCTTATCCATACCAAAATTAAAATCATTAGGTCTTTCTAAAGGACATACATCAAGACAGGCATTACAGGCAGTACAATTCTCATTCACATAACGGGGATTTAGCCTTACTGTTACATCAAAGTCTCCCTCAGTGCCCGAAACCTTTTCTACCTCTGCTAAGGTATAAATTTTTACTCTCGGATTGTTCTTAATCCTTCTGAAATTTATCTCAAGCCCACAATTGGGTGGGCACAACTTTGGAAAATATTTATTGAGCTGGGTTACCCTTCCACCAAGGTATGGATTCTTCTCGATAAGGGTGACCTCATACCCCACCTCCGCTGCCTCCAACGTAGTAGATATCCCGCTTATCCCTCCACCCACAACCAAAATACTTTTTGTCTTCTCCGCTGCCATAGTATCCCTCCATAAATAGTTATATGCTTAAAGGTAATGGATTTGGAACGTTATTAGTATACAAAATACCATATATTTGTCAAGCCTAAACTTTTAGTAAATCACATTTTGAAGGACATTTGAACGCCTCAAATCTGTTGTTTATTTTCTATACTCTTCCTTCACTTTCAATGTTTCCTCAAGCATCAGAACATACTTTAAGTATTTGAATCCGAACTTCATCAGCGCAATCTCGTCAGCCTTTATTTTTTCGACTTCTTCAGTATCAATAACATCAAGAAAACGGCTCTCAAAAATAAATTTCTTGAACCTATCTATATCATAACTTGCCATGTAAAGCATGCCTTGTTTATTCGAGTCGAGTTTGGGTTGCCCGGGGGTGTCCCTCCTCAACTGGATCTCCTTCCACTCCCTGTTCATCTCATCATAGAGGTCAACTCCCTGGTCAATCCTCCATGTTTCAATGGTCCACTCTTTGTCTTCCTGATAGCCGAGACACTGCGGTTCCCTGATAAAGAAATAGAAATCCTTATTTACTGACTCTTTCTCCGATCCACTTATCATGAGACCTTGACCGACGGGATAATATCGACAGTTAGTAGGCCGGTCTTCATAAATACTACAGCCCTCAGGTGTTACAAAAGGACATTTCCCTTCATTATCGTCCATCATCTTAAGCACTGCATAAGGATGTGAAGACTTTTCATCAATATGAATATAGGTGTATTTCTTAAGGAATTCTTCTGAAGAAATTTCCAACCTCTTTTTCATCCTTACGATGTCATAAGGGGTAAGAAGCACATCTGCACGACTACAGCATTTATTAAAGCAACTGATATCTTTATGACACCTGAACTTGAATTTTGAATTCAATGTGCGCTCAATAGGTTCTACAAACTTCATACTCAGTAACATGGTTTAATCCTTTCCCCTCTTGGACTGCAAGAGCCTATCCAATGTCTTATCTTTAAGTTTCAATGTATCTTCTGAAAACAGATTGAATCTTATCCATCCATAGCCAAAACTTAAGAGTTCTTCTTCATCTTCTTTTATCTTTTCAATAACCCCATTCTCCACATCATAGATATCAAAAAACCTGGTTTCAAAGATGAATCTCTTGAACTCATCCATGTCGTAACAGGCATTATAAAGCATCTTCGCCCTTCCTGAATCAAGCTTATTCCCCTTCTCAAAATAATCATGCAAGGTGACCTCTTTATAAGATTCATTCATTTTATCATAGATATTAATCCCCTGATCCCTCTTCCACTCTTCTATTGTCCATTGTTTTCCCTCTTTGAATCCAAGGCATGAGGGCTTTTCCTCTATCAAAAACCCTTCTTCCTTCGGGGAAGCCGGGAATATGGGATACATCCTGCATGACCATGGCCTGTCCTGGTATATCCCGCACCCATCTGGCATGACAAAAGGGCAGCTTTTATCTTCATCCTCCATCATCTTAAGCACCACCAGAGGTAACCCCTCATCTCCTAAGAGTGCGATGGTATATCTCTTTAAAAACTCACCAGAAGATAGTCCGGCACCCCTTCTCATCCTCAGGACATCGTAAGGTGTAAGAAAGATATTTATATCATTACAGCAGGTGTTAAAACAGGTAAGCCCTTTATGACATGAGAATTTGAATCTGTCATCCAGAGAGAGCCTTCTGTGTTTTTCGGTATATTCCTCATTCATAAACTATTCTCTACTATTTTAATTGTCTACTATTTTAATATTCTATACTCAGCGTCAGAAGTCGTAATCAATTTGTCATTGTCCGGCTTGACCGGACAATCCAGTGTTTTCTGGATTCCCCGATCGAGTCGGGGAATGACGTTGTTGTTGATTTATGACGCTCTGTACAATAAACTTTGGGGGGCGACCTAAAAGGTCGCCCCCATAGATGCCTCTCAGTACCTATTGGCTCAAACTAAACAATAGGAATCATTGGCCTTTCGATTATCTTCCATTCCTTCTTATCCACATCATATTTCACGTTTACAAAGTGCTTCTGTCCTTCATCCAGTTTAAGGTAATCGTACTTATGGTAATACCCAGGCCATCTTGACTCTTTCCTCGCCAGCCTTGTCCTTACACATGCCTCGCCAACCCAATATCTGTGTATTGACTCCCATGCCCTCAGCAGCTCATGAAGGTCCTTGGCAGCAATCTTCTCTATATCCTCTCCGCAGAACGCTAACTTCCAGAGGCCGACCTCGAGCATCTTGTCAGATGTCCCATACAATGTCTCCCATCCACCTGCATATTCTCCCATTATCTTCTGTAACCTGAATAGGAAACTATGCGGGGAGATATAGTTAGGATTCACATCAGGCATCGTTGTATATGTGCTTTTTTCGTCATAGAGGGCAATTGGTCTAAGCACTATTTCCTTGAGTTTATTTATCGTATCATCAGATACCGTTGGTTTGTAGTCCTTCTGGTCATTGGCAAACCTAATCGCTGACTTTGCTACAATCCTTCCCTGTACATGGGAGCCACTTGAGAACTTATGGGCACATGCCCCTACCCCGCAACCTGCTGTGAATAGACCCAAAACAGTAGTCATACAGTTATACTGTGCGGGGAAATCTGCTTTGTATTCTGCTGGCATAAGATCCTCAGCGCCACAGACCCATGCACCAGTAGAGGAGGCATGTGAACCTATGAAGACAGAATCTGACAACTGAAGCTCCATCGGTTTTTCCATGGGGTCAATATTATGGGCAGCCCAGTTTGTGGCGCCTGCGATTGTCATATCAAGGAAGTCCTCCCAAGCCTCAGCCTCATACTCTTTTAGCTTCTTCTTCAGCTCCTTTGGATCTGTTATCTCCTTCTGATACCTTTCTACCACCCTGTTTGTGTGCATGAGAAACGGTGTCTTGCCTTCCTTCGCGCAGAGTATCATATCATAATTTCTCACAGGAGTTGGCACGGGCTTTGCGTTTGAATAGGGTGCCCACTTCCCTGTCTCGGACTTATACGCATCCACATATGGCTCGTCATAGGCATTTGTTGCAGGTGTCTTAAAGAGCAGGAAGAATGTGCCAACAGGACCATATGAGTCTTTGAACCTTGGTGGGACAAAGGTCACATCCATCTGAGTAAGCTCACCCCCAGCCTGGAGAGTGAGGGCATAAGTCGTTCCTGCTAAAAATGGCGGCATCCAGGACCTCCCAAAGCCTTCACCCTGAGACCTTGGCCTGAATACATGGACCGCACCACCCAATATACAGATAACTACCTTTGCCTTAAACACATAGAATTTGTCTTCCCTGACGCTAAAACCGACTGCACCACATACCCTGTCAGGCTCTTTCTCATCTTTCAGAAGGTGCGTGATGTAGACCCTCTCAATTATCTGGCCTTTATCACCAAGGGTACCCATAGCGTTCTTTGCTGCCTCTGCCACGATGATCTTGTAACTCTCGCCGGATATCATCACCTGCCATTCACCTGATTTTGTAAAATTCCCTGCCTCATCCTTCCATATAGGAAGTCCCCATTTCTCAAAGAGTCTGACTGTGCCATCCACATGTCTTCCAACATCATAGACGAGGTCCTGCCTTGCTAAACCCATCTGGTCATTCGTCACATACTCAGCATACCTTTCCGGGGCACGGGGATTCATAGTTACCTTTCCATCCATTCCCATATATGTATTAATGGCAGAAAGTCCCATGGCTACAGGACCACTTCTGTCAATGGCAGCCTTGTCCACAAGTGTTACCTTCATTCCGGTTGCCTTTGCCCAGTATGCAGCCTCTACTGCAGCGCCACAGCCTGCCATCCCTCCACCGAGTATCAATATATCGGTTTCAACAACTTCTGTTGCAAATTCTCTCATAGTCATCCCTCCTTTCTTATTTTTTCCTTGTTGGGAGCTCTTTTACTCCCATTATGTCAGGCTCTCCAAGAATCAACTGAGTAGTCAAATCTGCTGCCTTTGCATCAGGATATCCCTCCAGCGCCTTTATCGAACCCTCTGGTGTAGTCCTTGTTGGATACTTAAACCTCTTAATCCTTCCATCCCTGAATGTAATTGTCCACATGATATCCTCTGTTCCTCTCAAAGGAGTTGATGCAGCGCCAAGAGGCATAAAGTCTGCATATCCCCTGACATCCATAGCCTGCTGTGGACATATCTTTACACAACAGTAGCACTCCCAGCAATAATTAGGCTCCTGATTGTATGCCTTCATTCTCTCCTTGTCGAGAACTATCAGGTCATTAGGGCATATATACATGCAAGCAGTTTTATCCTGTCCCTTGCAACCGTCGCACTTCTCATTAATCACAAAACTTGGCATAATCTAACCTCCTTTTTATTGTTATAGACCTAAAGTTATAGAAGTAAAAAATATACTTACTGTCTTTACACCTCCTTTCATTAATAATACAAGGGCTCAGACTTTGTATGAGCCCTTTAAGCTATTTGTTGGCTCCAGAAAGCATCACCAGTCTGTTCAAACTTTGATAAGAATTCATCCATTACGTCAATCTTCTTTCTGGCAACAACAAGATCAAATATTTTGTCCTTTACAAATTTGGGAAGCAACTCAATGCTTTTTGTAGTAGCAGTATCAAATTTTGCCATAGTGAACAGTTTCAGAATCTTGTCTCTCTGTTCTGCTGTGTTGGGAACAGCGAGAACCTTTAACCCTGCCAATACTTCTTTACACATACCTGCAAGACCGGCAGCCTGAAGTTTTTCAAGCCGCTCTTCATTAACCCATAAATTGATTGGATAAGTTTCTTCTGCCATATTTTTCCTCCTTTTTCTATTTCAATTCGTTATTTCAAGGGTTCAATCGTAAATACAGGATTTCTCCTCTTAAGGTAATCCTCTGTAACAAACGCATCGCCAAAGCCATACTTCTCGGCGCATTCCATGATCATGTCAAAGACTTCCGGCCTGAAGATACGACGGGGCGGTTTAACGCCATCCTGAATGATGCTTCTGATCATTGTGCCGCTGAATGATGCCTTTTTATCCTTGTGTCCACAAACTCCCATATAGGTGACTTCATCGCACACGGGGCAAAACCACCAATCGAGATTGAAAATAGGTGTGATATTCAGAGAACCTTTCGGCAGTTTATCGAAGATCCTGTGTGCATCATACGGATCATAGTAACTTCCGACTCCTGCATGGTCCCTGCCGAACATGTGGTGGGTACAGCCGAGATTTGTCCTCAAGCATGCATGGAATACTGCTTCCCTCGGTCCCGCATATCTCATATCCCAGAGGCTGCATGTGGTTAAAAAGATATCGTCCCTGAAATAGCCATGTTTCCCCTGAGCTTCCTGGCAAAGGATAATAGCCTCATCAATATAGTCACCCTCTCTCTTCGAACCGATGATCGCATTTACCAGAATACCGCCGCGAGGTTTATCCACCATCATAGAACCATAAGCTCCTAAATATGCGCCTTTCATAAGCCATTCATGGCCCGTGTGCGGAACATTTCTGGTCTGATGGTTGATGATCATCTCCCATCCTTTTTCCTTGAACCTTTCCCTCATCTGTTTCGGGGTGAGCCAGAATCGTGTAAAGGGCTCGTTTATCTTCGGGGGGTTGAGGAGGGTTATCTTTCCGCCAATGAATTTATCCTGGTACTGATAGGTCCTCTTGACGCCGGGATGTTTTTCATCTGTCGTACCATAAACCTTCTGTGCCATGTCTTGTTTATCTAAGGTGAAGATATCGGAAACCTCGAAAACAGCAAATGGGTTGCTGGTATAGGTGAGAAGGACTTCATCGTTCTGTTTGATCCCTGATTTCTTGAGGTCTTCGTCAGACATGTCGAATACGATCGGGATGGCCCAAACAGTCTTTCCATCTGCAAGAGTCATATTATCGCAGACAGCATCCACATCGGCCTTTGTCATAAACCCCTCAAGGGGTGAGAAGAATCCGTATGCAATGTCTATAACCTCTGTAGCGATCTGCAAACGAACATCCAGTTCCTTTGCCTTGGCTGCTCTCATTTCATTCACCCTTTTAATCGCTGCATCTTTCGGCAAAATACGCTCTACAATTTCTTTACCACCATGACCAATGTTTTCCATCTTATCCTCCTTTTAGTTGATTATTAGAAACTGTTTAGTTACCTTACTAATAAAGTGCAAACTTTTTTGAATATTTCATCTATATTGCCTATACCCATAACAGACTTAAGTATACCTTTCTTTTTGTAATAGTCTATGAGCGGCGCTGTCTGGGCATCATAGACATCAAGCCTTTTTCTGATTGTTTCTTCTTTGTCGTCATCTCTCTGGAAGAGCTCCCCACCACATTTATCACATACACCCTCTTTCTTTGGTAGAGAAAAATATATATTGTACATCTGCCCGCATCCCTTGCATGTCCTCCTGCCTGTGAGCCTCTTCATGAGGTCATCTTTCGGAACATCCACGCTCAACGCGCCTGTCAGTGACATGCCGAGTGACGCCAATATTTTATCCAGAGCCTCTGCCTGTGCAGTGTTTCTCGGAAAACCATCAAGTATGTAGCCTTTTTTGCAGTCATCCTTTTTAAGCCTGTCTTCTACAAGGCCCAGAACTACTCTGTCAGTCACCAACTCTCCTCTGTCCATATAGGACTTTGCCTCTTTGCCGAGCGGTGTGCCATCTGCTACATTCTGCCTTAAGATATCGCCTGTTGAAATCTGCGGGATGCCGTAGTTGTCAATAAGCTTCTTAGCCTGAGTTCCTTTGCCCGCGCCAGGCGCACCTAACAATACTATCCTCATACCTTACCCCCTTTCTTTTCCTCTCTACGAGCCATCGGCTGCTGTCAGCTAACTTAAACCCAACATAAAACAAAAAACCTAACATTAAAAAATAACTGCCTGTATTTAATGCAGGACTTTCCAAAAAATTTAAGTAGTCTTTGTAAGTAAGTGTTACACTCTATTCTAAATATTGGGTTTTTTCAAGAAAGAAATATAAATTATTACATTAATTTTTCTTATAACGCCCTTTTAAGAAAGTCATAAAGCCTGCCAAGCGCCATGCCCCTGTGACTGAGAAGGTCTTTTTCCTTATCGAACATCTCGGCAAATGTCCTTTCATGCCCTTTTGGATAAAAAACAGGGTCGTATCCAAACCCATTAGCCCCTTTTGGCTCCTTTCCTATCAACCCCTCCGCATATCCTGAAAATGTCTCTACCCTGCTGTCAGGAAATGCCAGAGCCATCACACACACAAACCTCCCCACTCTTTTATCACCAGGCAGCGAACTCATTTCCCTCAGCAGCTTTTCGTAATTCTTTCTGTCGTCTGCGCCTTCTCCTGCATACCTTGCAGAGAAAACTCCGGGCGCTCCGCCCAAGGCGTAAACCTCAAGCCCTGAATCATCGGCAAGAGCAGGCATCTTCGTATATTTTGAAACAGCCCTTGCCTTCTTCACGGCATTTTCTTCAAAGGTTTTTCCATCCTCCTGAACTTCAGGGCATCCGGGGAAATCATCAAGCGTATAAATAGTGACAGGCATATCCTTGACAATCCTCTTTATCTCATCAATCTTTTTCTTGTTTCTTGTTGCGAGAACTATATTCAAATCCATACCTCAAAGATTCTCAGACCACTTAACCAAAAAACAGGGCTTCCCTAAAAATCAGGGAACATCTTGGTTGATGCTTTGACATTCCGACGCTTTGACGCTTTTATTTTTCCCCTTCTGAAACAGCTTGATATTATAGATTGATAACACATCAGGCTTCAAGCTATATTGCATTTTTTGAAATGTTTTTACAAAATACTCTTACGGCGGCTGTTATGAAAAAAGTCATTGTGCGTATTTAAGATGAAGAAGGCAAGAATTCTCATAACATGCCCTAAGGGGATTTCTCCGTACCTTAAGAAAGAAATCCTGAGACTTGAATTCCCTGTGAAATCTGATTCTGTTTCATGGGTTGAAACGGAAGGTTTGATAGAAGATACAATGCGGCTCAACCTTTTTTTGAGAGCAGGCCACAGGGTCCTCTATCACATCAAGGATTTTCATGCATCTGATCCGGAAGAACTTTACGCTGAAGTCAAGAAAATACAATGGGAGAATTATCTTCATAAAGATGGATATGTGTGCATAACATCATCGGTTAAAAACTCAACAATAAGCGATACAAGATATCCAAATCTTAAGTGTAAAGATGCAATAGTGGACAGGATGTCAGAGAAGTTCGGAAGGAGGCCTGACTCAGGCCCGCTGAGAGACAGGGCAGTCATCCACCTCTACTGGGAAGGTGAAGATTGCAGCATATATATAGATACCTCCGGCGAGCCCCTGTCCAAAAGGAGATACAGGAAAATCCCATTTAAGGCGCCGATGCAGGAGACGCTCGCAGCCTCTGTTATCATGGCAACAGGATGGAGCGGGCAGGGCAATTTCATAACCCCCATGTGCGGAAGCGGAACACTCGCTATAGAGGCAAGCCTCATTGCTCTGAACAGGCCGCCGGGCCTTCTTAGGGACAACTTCGGCTTTATGCACATAAAAGGATTTAATGAGGAACTCTGGAGACGCTTAAGGGAAAACGCAAAGTCATCAATAAAAAAGCGGCTTGACTTCAGGATAATAGCATCTGACGTAAGCAGTAAGGCTATAGAAGCTGCAAAAAATAATGCAGAGACAGCAGGCGTTGCACACCTCATCGAGTTTCATATCTGCGATTTCAGAGAAACTCCGGTTCCTGAAGGAGGAGGGGTAGTTATACTGAATCCTGAATATGGAGAGAGGATGGGAGAGGAAAAAGCTCTAAAGGATACATACGAGGGAATAGGCGATTTTTTCAAACAGAGGTGCAAGGGATATACAGGCTACATATTCACGGGAAATCTTGACCTCGCAAAGAAAGTGGGACTTAAGGCAAAGAGGCGCATGCAGTTCTTTAACGGCAGTATTGAATGCAGGCTGCTGGAATACGAGTTGTATGAAGGAAGCAGGAAGCCATAATCCGTCTAATGTATAATAAACAGCCATGCTTTCAATCGGACACATAAAGTTTAATTCTCCATTGACGCTTGCTCCCATGGCGGGGATAAGCGACCTGCCTTTCCGCATGATTAACAGGTCTTTCGGGTGCAAACTCGCATTCACAGAGATGATAAACGCCGGCTCGCTTGTGAGAAAAAATATAACCACGCTGAAAAACCTTTCTACGACAGTTGATGACAGGCCATTGGGTGTCCAGCTCCTCGGAGCCAATCCTGATGTTATCAGAAGGGCTGTTGATATTGTATCCGAATATGCTTTCGATATAATAGATTTCAACGCAGCATGTCCTGTAAACAAGATTGTATCAAGGGGCGAAGGCGCAGGGCTTCTCATGGAACCTCTGAGGCTGCAAAAAATCCTGAAGATAATCGTAGAAAATACAGATAGGCCTGTCACCGTAAAGATACGCTCCGGCTGGGATGAATCATCTGTCAATGCATCTGAGACTGCGCTCCGCGCACAGGATGCCGGCGTTAAAGCCCTCATTATACACGGTAGGACCAGGCTGCAGGCATACAGGGGAAAAGTAGATTACGAGGTAATAAGAGAGGTAAAAGAGTCCGTTCAAATACCTGTAATAGCCAGCGGTGATGCGCTCTCACCGGAACTAATCAGGAAACTTTTTGATGAGACCGGCTGTGACGGGGTGGCTGTGGCGCGAGGCGCTCTCGGCAATCCATGGATATTCAGGGAAACAGAAGAGCTTCTGAAAAAAGGTTCGGCGCCTTTAAGACCTGATGTCTATGAGATAACTCAAACAATGAAAAAACATCTTGATCTAAATATCTCATTCCACGGCGAGGAAAGAGGAGTCATGCGTTTCAGGAAATTCTTTGGATGGTACACGAAGGGGATGTCAGTAAAAATGCTGAAAACGAGGGCATTCCATGCGGTAACGAGAGAAGACATGCAGGAACTGATAGAAGAAGTGGAGGAGGATTATGTTTCTAAAAATCGGGCATAGGGGAGCAAGGGCATACGAGATTGAG
>JAHILQ010000118.1 GCA_018896985.1 Nitrospinota bacterium | reverse complement strand
CAGTCGAAATATGCCTACTTGTATACGAAGACCATCGCATAAATGATCCCCACAATCAGGCTGATGCCTATGGTCAGGGCAGTAAAGCCGAATAACCGTATGAGGATGCGAACCCATTTCGGCGCAGGTGTGTTGCTGAGAAGTTCGTTCAGCTTCCCATCCTTGAGCAATTGTTCATATTCATGGGGACGTTCGTGCTTGAACTCCTCTAATGGCACCTGCCCTGTGAAGATAACAGGGTCCATCGGGAATTTTTCCGGACGGAAATGGGTGTTAAAGAAGTGAACAGTAAATATAAATCCTGATGCAAACAGCGCCTCATCGCTGTGGATGATGTTAGCTATATTAATCCAGTGTCCGGGTATCCATCGGGTAAAGAACTCCGGGAACCACATGGTCAAGCCGGTAAGCCCGATAATTCCTACGCCCCAGAATACAGCAAAATAGTCAAACTTTTCCCAGTATGTCCAGTGTCCGTACGCCGGCTGAGGGCCAAGCCCGAAAAACCATTTTGTTGTGCCGATAAGTTCCTTCAGGTCATTCAGATTTGGGATTATGCTTTCCCTGCCAAAGACGTAAGCCCTCAGGCTCTTACCTGATTCTCTCCATTTTCTTCGGACATAAATAAAGTGCACTCCGAAATCTGCAAACATGACAGCTGCTGCAACACGGTGGAGAATTCCCATTGCTTCGTATCCACCGAGCAATCCTGAGACAGTAACTGCCCATGGCGCATACGAAAACTTAAGAGACATCCCTGTAATGGCAAGTGTCAGGAAGCTCAGTATCATGGTGATATGTAAAAGCCGTGCAAAGACCTCAAAACGCTGGATATACATAACAGACATATCCTTCTTCCCGGCTATCAGGTGTGGATAAGATGCCTCAAGCAGTGACCTATTGAGTCTTAAAATCTCTTTTTTAGGAATTGCCACGATTCAAATACCCCCTTACCTCATCTCGGATCTGTATATTGCTAAAATACCCGTCTGAGCAGTCTCCCATAATCTGCCCCTGACAACTTTGGCGTGCACCTTCTCAATATTGACATGACATTGCATACAGGTCTTGGCGATATTATTCCTGTGTATTGAAGAGCGCTGGTCCTCATGAGGGTAAACATCGTGGGCAGCATGGCAGCTCGTACAGGTAGCAGACACAAGCAAACCCTTGCGGAATATGGCTTCGCCGTGAACAGACATAAAGTAGTTGTCAAGGACATTATGCTGGCTTATCTCCTTATGTGTTTTGACTACCTCAGAAGACTCAGCGTGGCATCTGCCGCACATGGCCGGTATATTCATTACATATGATGGAGATTTAGGGTCTTTTTTTGGAAGGATGTTGTGCTTTGTATGGCAATCAAAGCACTCCGGCGCAAACCTGTCTCCGCGGGCAAGCGCCTGACCATGCAGATTTGACCGATAGCGTTTCTCAATGTCACCATGGCAGTCTCCGCAATTGACCTTTTTTACGGGTGAAGGATGGGGGAAATCCTTAGCCTCCTTATGACAGGAGATACAACTGTTACTGCCGTGAACAGAGCCTGCAAAGTCCTTCTCCTTGACATAAAGCTGTTTTTACCTTGTAACCACCAAAGACAGCATTAAATGCCAATTGGTCTCTTTTGTTGCTGTGCGGTGCATGTTGAATGTTAAACCTTCAACTTTCACAAAATATTATCCAGGGGTTGAAATGGAGGTACTATCATAAATCTTTTTTTATAATAACATAAATTTAAATGGTGAGTAGAATCCCTGTTTCATATTATAAGAATAATAGGGTAAAATATAAATAGCTTAAAACTAATTAATATTGGAGGTAGAAGCCATGATGTCAAACATACCGATAGATCTCGGGAAGGTTAAAAAGAGCGATATGGTTAAGGAAATACTGCGCGTGGGAATGATAGCAGAGTTAGATGCCATCAGCCTTTACGAACAGCTTGCCGCAATGACGGACAGGGCTGATATTAAAAAGGTTTTTCTTGATATTGCCAGGGAAGAAAAAACCCATGTGGGAGAATTTCAGGAATTGCTTTTGCGTGAAGACAAAGAGCAGGTTGCAGAGCTGAAAAAAGGGAAGGAAGAGGTAAAGGAGATTACAGGGAAGTAAAGATACTACATTCTGTTTTAACTCATCAACAGTTCCTCTGCAGCGGCAACGCCCGCTCCGAGCTTTACCGGATGCCCCATCCCTTTCAACACCATTTCTAAGCCTGCAATCGCAATAATGACATCAAAGGTGTCGGCATAGCCGAGATGCGCAATCCTGAATATCTTTCCCTTGACATGGTCCTGTCCGCCTGCTGCCGTTATCCCGTATTTCTCTCTTAGGTTTTTATAAATCGCCTGTCCGTCAATGCCTGCGGGAGCGCATACCGCAGTTACCGAATTGCTCGGAGATTCCTTTGAATAAAGTTCAAGCCCCAGCGCCTTAACAGCCGCCCTTGTCGCATTCGCAAGCCTTTCATGCCGCTTGAAGACATTCTCAAGCCCTTCTTTCTGGAGCAGTTTAATGCTTTCGTTTAATCCTATAATCAGGGTCACAGGGGATGTAAAGTTTGTCTGGTTCTTTGCCAGATTTTCGCGCTCTTTTTTAAAATTGAAATAGAATCTCGGACATTTTGATTTTTCTGAGAACTTCCATGCCTTTTCACTTATTCCTACGAATGCAAGCCCCGGCGGAAGCATCACACCCTTCTGCGAGCCGCCTATCATGACATCTATCCCCCATTCGTCCATCCTGAGATCATGGGCAACAATCGCTGATATGGCGTCAACAATAAGGATTGTGTTTTCATATTTTCTTACAATCTTGGCAAGCGCCTCTATATCATGATAAACACCTGTTGATGTTTCTGATGCCTGTACAAACACTCCTTTGATAGAAGGGTCATTCTTTAATTTTGCCTCAATAGTCTCAGGTTTTACCGCATATCCCCACTCAACAATAATCTCTTCTGCCTGAAGCCCGTATGCCTTGCATATCTTTGTCCATCTCTCGCCGAATTTACCGCCGTTTAC
The DNA here is from genome assembly GCA_018896985.1 of Nitrospinota bacterium. Classification (GTDB taxonomy): domain Bacteria; phylum Nitrospirota; class Thermodesulfovibrionia; order Thermodesulfovibrionales; family UBA1546; genus UBA1546. The sequence goes on along the minus strand of JAHILQ010000118.1, from coordinate 2,418 downwards.
AGTAAGAACCTTATCGCCGGGGCTGAAAAAATTGTTAACAGCGCCTACCATGCCGCCGGTTCCTGTGGAGCATAGGATAAGCACATCGTTTTTTGTCTGGTAAAGCCACTTCAGTCCATTTTTTGCAGCATCAAGCACAGGGGTGAAATCAGGCGAACGGTGATGTATAATCGGCATTGCCATGGCAAGAAGAGCCTCTGAAGGCACAGGGGTAGGTCCCGGCGCTAACAGGTAAAGTTTTAACATGAAAAACCTCCTTAAGTTTAAGTGGAGGAATAGTTTAAACTTTAAGTATTATCAGAGTCAAGGACAACGCCAAAACAGAAATCTGAGCGGTATCAAATGTTATAATTAACAAAAATAATCAGGAGGGGTTATGAGGTGCATATTCTGCGAGATTATAAATAAGAGAATACCCGCAAAAATAATTTATGAGGATGAGTATGCCTTAGCCTTTGAGGACATAAATCCACAGGCGCCTGTGCATGCCTTAGTCATACCCAGAAAACATATCTTAACCAATCTTGATATTAAGAAGGAAGATAACGGACTTTTAGGCCATCTGTTTCAGGTTGCAAATAAGATTGCAAAGGAGAAAGGGATTGCTGAAAGGGGGTTCAGGCTTGTCATGAACTGCAATCCTGAATCAGGCCAGACTGTATTTCATATCCACCTTCATATCCTTGGCGGAAGGCAGATGCACTGGCCTCCGGGGTAGTTTACGGTTTGTAATATTTCTTTTTCTTCTTCAGATATTCCTGCTCGATTTTGCCTTCAGGATAATCATGGGGATATTTATATCCTGTCCCATGAGCGAGTTTCTTGGCGCCGGGATAATTACTGCCTTTTAAATGGTCAGGGACTTCCATTGTCTCTTCCTCTGCGATGTCTTTCATGGCTTCCTCTATTGCCATGTAAGCGGAATTGCCTTTGGGCGCATTGGCTATGTAGATAACCGCCTCTGCCAAGGGGATGCGCGCCTCAGGCATTCCTACAAACTCAATTGCCTTTAATGCCGCTATTGCAAGAACCAGCGCCATCGGATCTTTAAGCCCTACATCTTCTGCGGCGCAGATGACTATGCGCCTTGCTATAAAGCGCGGGTCTTCGCCTGCATACAGCATCTTTGCAAGGTAATATATCGCCGCATCAGGGTCAGAGCCTCTCATGCTCTTTATGAATGCTGATATTGTGTCATAGTGCTGATCGCCTTTTTTGTCATACACTATTGCCTTTTTCTGAATGGATTCCTCTGCAATCTCTTTTGTGATTATTATCTTTCCGTTTTCACCGGGCTGTGTTGTCAGGGCAGCTATCTCAAGCGCAGAGAGCGCCTTTCTTGCATCTCCGTCTGCCATCTTTGCGATATGCTCAAGACTTCCTTTCTCAGGAGAGATGTTTAAATTCCCGACGCCTCTTTCCTTATCTGTCAATGCACGGTTCAGGATTTTAAGAATATCTTCTGTCAGAAGGGGCTTCAGCTCAAACACCTGGCTCCTTGAAAGAAGCGCAGAGTTGACATAAAAGAACGGGTTTTCCACTGTTGCCGCTATGAGCGTGATGTTCCCTTCTTCCACATCAGGCAGAAGCGCATCCTGCTGGAGCTTGTTGAATCTGTGAATCTCATCAAGGAAGAGTATTGTCCTTGTGCCCGTCTTTTTTTCGTCCCTTGCTTTTTTGATAACCCGTCTTAGCTCATCAAGCCCGACTGTTGCTGCATTCAGCCACTCAAAGCGGGCATTTGTCTTATTGGCGATAACCTGCGCCAAAGCTGTTTTGCCTGTGCCGGGCGGGCCGTAAAGGATAAGTGATGTGATCCTGTCAGCCTCTATTGCCCTTCTAAGAAGTTTTCCCTTTCCGAGGATATGCTCCTGCCCCGCGTACTCATCCAATGTCTTCGGAGCCATCCTGTATGCAAGAGGGTCTTTTATATTTTCATGTTTATCAAAGAGGCTCATGGGGTCTAATTACTCCTGCATTATCTCTTTCGGCTCAGGCTTGCACATAGGACAGTATAGCTCCCCCATATCCAGGAGGCAGACATGCCCTCATTCAGGACAGCACAGGCACTTGTCCATCTGTTCTTTGCATACAGGACACAGTTCCATTTATTTAATTATATCATTATCCCTTAATGATTCATCCCTTATTGTTTTCTACAAAACTCTATTGCCGTGCAGTTATGCTAAATTTTATTGAGAATCTGGGAAACTTTATTGATGAATGACATTGCTTTTTCTATTGAATCATCTGCTTCAGACGCTTTTTTGCTTTTAAGGACATCTGTGCGACCCCTTCTTAGCAGCCTGTTCTCAAAGCATTCTTTGATATTCATTCAACCACTGGCCTTGTTCCATAGAGCACAATCCCCTCTGTTATAACATCAAGATAAAAAGCCCTGTTTGCTTTAGCCTGTCT
>JAHILQ010000117.1 GCA_018896985.1 Nitrospinota bacterium | reverse complement strand
TCTCTGCTTGTCCTCACCAGCCTCTTTAAGTAGTTTGCTTACATTATCAGTCAGTTCTTTGCCCCTCGACAAATGCATAAATTCAAAAAGGTCTTTTATTTCTACATTTAATGCGTTAGCTATTTTCTCCAATGTGTCAAGAGAAGGATAACTTTTCCCCACTTCTATTCGGCTTAAATGTTTTGAATCTATACCCACCTTTTCTGAAAGTTCTTCCTGCGATAGTCCTTTTGCCTTTCGTAATTCCTTTATCCTTGCTCCGAGTAATTCCTTTGTTGTCCTCATAAAACCTCCGTTTTTAATAATCAACTTTTCAGGAGGTTTTTAAAACAATATCAAATATAGAAAAATGTTGACATTTTCTATATTTGATGTAGAATATTCTACATGAGATATAGAACTCTGCTTAAAAATCAACTCAAAAAATAGGAAGGGGGTGAAAAAAGAGAAAAATAGATTGGCAGCAAGCAGTAGTTTTTTATTTCTAAAAAATTTTTGAACGGAGGAGGAAAGTATGAAGAAACTGATACTGGTAATTGCAATCGCAGCGATATTTGCAATGGGCAGTGTAGTGTATGCCGGACAATTCGGCCCGCCGGAGCCTGCGGCAAAAGAGGGAAAGGTATCATTAGGGGTTGGCTACTTCTATTCTTCGGCTAAATTGAAACCAAAGAATACAGTGGACTGGGATGAAGGTAAGGTCACACAAAATCAGGCGTATCTTCAATTAGGCTATGGCTTTACAAAAAACTGGGAGGCATATCTGAGGGTTGGAGGGGCTGATTCTAAAATAAAAGATGTCTTTCTTACCAGCGCTGATGACCCTGACGCCGCTGGTTTTAAGCCTGATTTTAAAGACGGGTTTAAAGCCTTTCGGCACAATAGGGGTTAAGGGTGTTTTCAATATCACCCCCTCTTTTGGCATAGGCCCATTTCTTTAGGCAAGCCTTTATTCCAGTTATAAGGATAAAACTACTGGGACGTATAATGTTCCACCTGTCACCCCTGCATCCCAAGAAATGAAAGTAAAAAAGCCGAGGGAGATTAATCTTGGCATTGGGCTTCAGGGCAAAATCGGTGATGCAATCCTTTATGGCGGACCTGTTGCTTACTGGGCAAAGGCAAAGGCAGAATTGACAGGCACTATTACCGGCGTTGGAACACTAACTGACTCAACAACCTATAAAGAAAAGAATAATGTCGGAGGTTTTGCAGGAGTAAGATTGCCTCTGGGTAAAAATGTCAGTCTTGAGGTTGAAGGACAGTTAAAAAGCAGATTCTCTATGGGCGGGGCTTTAACCTATTCGTTTTAAATGAATGATGGGTTCTTTTTTACAGAAGGGGATGGCTTTGATATGAAGCTATCCCCTTTTTAGTTACAGGGGGCGCCATGAAAATAATTGCTTCTTTGTTCATAATTTTAATTTTCCTTTCTGCCTGCGGCAGTCCGCAGGTCTATAAGGATGTCTTCAACAAAGATGGCGGCCCGAATGTAAGGACATTTAATGCATCTGTTGAGGATTGTTATCTTGCGGCTAAAAGGGCTGTATTGAGCCAGAACTTCAGGATTGAAAAAGAGGATTTGCAGGCAAAATCATTTACAGCAGCGAGATACTTTGAGGATGGCAAAGACAGCATTGTCCTTACTGCCAATGCAAATATCATAGCCGCAGGCAAGGATAAGGCTACCATTTATGTGAGTGCAGTTCAGCATGTTGAAAAAGTCAGAACAAAAACCGACCGAACTTTTTTCGGACTAATCCCTGTTGGAAGCGAAGCCACAAAGGTTAAACAGGAAGAAAGAACTGTTGAAGACGCCGAGTTCTACAAAAAGTTCTTTGATGCGGTGGAGAAGGAGATAAAGGCATTGGCACCGTAAAAGATGAACAAAAGGCAAGGGGAAGTTACAAATCGTTAAATTCTTCTACTGTGAGACCTGCTTGTCGTATCAATTTACGAAGCAAGCCGGGGCCAAGTTCACTGTGCTGGGGGATGGATAATGTCCATTGGTAGCCGTGTTTTGTCAGCATCACATGAGAGCCTTTCTGACGGACAACCGTCCACCCTGCTCTTTGGAATTTGTGTACAGCTTCAGCGCCAGAGCAGAGTTTTAGTTCTTTGCCCATTACACAGCGACTTCAACGAGATGAGCACGATCAAGGGACTGTTTGGATTCCATCACTTCAAGCCATCCTTCAATGGCTTCTTTGATATTGGCGATGGCTTCTTCGTAAGTCTTCCCTTGAGAAAGACAACCCGGAAGAGCAGGAACCTCTGCTACATAATACCCTTTCTCATCCTGTTCAATTATTACATGAAGTTTCATATTGCCCCCCTTTTTAGTAAATCGCTGATTGAAATTTATCATAACAACATCTTTCTGTCAAATTTTTTAAACACACATAGGCTATCAGCCTTCAAAGCTTTATTTTCAAAGGGGAGAAGAAAATGAAAAGATTAAAATTTATGGTTGTAACAATGGCGATGATTTTGCTTGGCTGCTCTACTGTAAGGGTAGAAAACATTTCACGCTCTATTAAGCTTCTCTGTAGAAGCTTATGATTACGAAATTACCGATGTTCAAATAAAGATAGCCAAAGCAATTGTTGAGCAACTAAAAAAATAATTATCGGCATAAAGATACATGGCGATTATCCGATGAGTTTTAGAAATTTTGCCACTGTAAGGACAGATATGCCGTGTTGTGATAAGAATACAGAGACTTTTTTATCAAATTTAACATCGTCATCTCTTGTAATAAGATACTTCGCATTGCCTTTTATTGCGGTTTCAATAATAAGGTCATCATCTTTATCACGGCAAATATTAATGCTTCCAGAAACAAGGACATGCTCCGCTTTTTCTTCTATGAGAGACAGAAGTTCCTGTATATCTTCAAATGTAATATCATACTTATCTTTAATTCTCGGTCGGCTAAGGACATCAGCAATCTCATTTAGTATAGGTTCTGAAATAACAGCTATGAGGTCTCCGTTTTCAAAGTGTTTTTTCAGTCTCGCAGGATGTCCAAAAGGATTGATTAAGGCAGAAATCCAGATATTAGTGTCAATAACTGCCTTAACAACCACGCTTTTTTGCTCTGACCTCTTTTATGGTTTCAGCTATATCTGTCTCTATCTCTTCAGCGGAATACAGAGAGGCTTTTTTATGGATTTTTTCTATAATGCGGTTAAACCTGTTCTGCCACTCATCAGGAGAGAGTATCTTTATCTCCACTTTCTCATGTTCTTTTATTTTTACTTCCTCAAGGGGTTTAAAAACTCCATTCTCAAAAACAGCAGTTATTATCTGAGACATCGGATTATCACCTCCTCTTGTAGGATACCGAATCTACTTAAAATTTACCAAATCAACATCTTTCTGTCAAATTTTAAAAACACACAATTTTAAAAACACACACATGCCATTGGCATTTAACTAAGTATAACATAAGAAAAGTGAAGTTTAGCAGGACAGATATTCCATTTGTCCTACAACGATGCTGCTCTACGAGTCGTAGACCGTAAAGCTTTCTCAACTCACATGCCTGCCATAAAAATGATTCAACCGCATCTTCCGTGTTAAAATATCAAAGAGAGGAAAAGGACGGTTGTACTAGCTCACTCTGGATTCCCGTTTACACGGGAATGACAAAAACGAAAATATAGTGTACATGGGGGAGGAATCCGATATACATCGGGATTGCCACAGGCTTTGCCCTCGCAATGACATTTGAAAAATCCACTTTTACTTTGATTTTTTGTTATACTTTCAATAAAGGGGGTGTAAATATGGGCAGAATAGTCTTGGAAGTAAGCAATGAGGAATTATTGCAACTCGGCGAAGAGAAAATAAAAGAAGAAATTGAACGCAGCCTCAAGTTTTTGAAAATAAAAGGTCTGTTGAAAGACATCTCTTCTGCCATAAGAGGCTTGAAGATAGACTATGAAAAAGAGACGGAAGATATTAAAAAAGAAAGCTGGCAGGAGTATAAAAAAGGCATCTCTTTGTGAAAGCAGTTATTGACTCTAATATTATCTTTTCAGCCATTATAAGCGGAAAGCAATTCTATATTGACATCATACAGTCAAATGAGTTTTACACCCCTGATATTGTATTCATTGAACTGGAGAAGTACGAGACACGCATTATTGAAAAGAGCCGGCTTCCCATAGAGGATTTCAGGAAATTTGTTAAGATGCTTTTTGAGGAAATAGTTGTAATCCCCAAAATGGCTATATCAAAAGAGAACTGGCAGAAGGCATATAATCTTTGCAAGGATGTTGATGAAAAGGATACGCCGTTCATAGCTTTAAGTCTTGAGCTTTCAATGCTTGTGTGGACTAATGACAAAAGTTTAACAGACGGATTAAAGGCAAAGGATTTCAATCAATTCATTTCTACCGAACAATTAATGTCAACCGAATAATCAACCTTGATATGACATTTGTAGAGCTAACGCCTCTGTTCAAGCCTGGCTCGGTCATGCAAAACATGCGGATACATATGGACTGAGGAGAAGTATATTTTGAGTGTTTTTAATATCATAAATGTCTCGCACAGGTAGCGCTGGTAATGCCTTTTATCCGCCCATGCCCCATATCAAGTGCAAATTTCTGGTTTAAATTCTGTATGTTAAAATATCAGGATGTCAAGTAGAGAGCTTATAATTGAGGGGGCGCGGCAGAACAACCTCAAAAACATCACGCTCCATCTTCCGCACGACAAGGTCATCGCAGTAACCGGAGTTTCAGGTTCAGGCAAGTCATCTCTTGCATTTGACACAATCTTTGCAGAAGGACAGTGGAGGTTTATTGAATCCCTTTCAACTTATGCGAGGCTTTTCCTTGAAAAACTCGACAGGCCTGATGTTGATGCAATACATAATATACGGCCTGCCATAGCCCTTGAGCAAAAAAATCCTGTAAAGGGCTCACGCTCAACAGTAGGAACGCTCACGGAAATTTATGACCTCCTGAGGCTTCTTTATTCAAAAATATCAACTCCATTTTGCCCGCAGTGCGGAAAAGAGATAAGGAAATGGGATGCCTCTCAGGTGGTCAAAGAATTAACTGAAAGATACACAGGAAGCAAGGCAATAATCATCTTTAATTCCGCTGAATCACTTGAAACCCTCAAACAAAGGGGCTTTCACAGGGCATGGGTTGATGGAGAAGTAGTTGAGTTGTCAGCTGTCAGCTGTCAGTCATTACCAAGCAAAAACGCTTCACGCTTCACGCCTCACGCCTCACGTTATGATATCGTCCTTGACAGGCTTGTGATAAAAGATGAGCCGAGGCTTTCGGATTCCGTAGAGATGGCGTGGAAAGAGGGAAATGGAAAGGTGACGGTTGTAATCCTGCAGGATGCTGAAAAAATCACCCTGCGTTTTTCAGGAGAGAATGTATGCGATGAGTGCAATATCTCTCTTCCTGAGCCTTCGCCTCTGCTTTTCTCCTTTAATCATCCTATTGGCGCATGTCCTGAATGCAAGGGGTTCGGAAATATCCTTGTTTATGGTGAAGACCTTGTAATCCCGGATAAGTATCTTTCCCTCTCAGAAGGCGCGATAAGCATATGGGAAAAGTCAGGATATAAATGGTGGAAAAAGCAGATGATTGCAGGAGCTAAGAAATCGGGCATTGATATAAAGAAACCTTTTAATGAACTTTCAAAGGAAGAAAAGGACAGACTCTTTAAAGGCTCATCAGATTTTTACGGCATAGATAATTTTTTTGAGGAGCTTGAGGCAAAAAGGTATAAACTGCATGTGAGGGTATTTCTGAGCAGGCACAGGAGGGCTGCAGTATGCCATGCCTGCAAGGGCAAAAGGCTAAAAAAGGAATCGCTTGCGTATAAGATTTCCAGTCTTGATATTGTCGAGGTATGCGAACTCCCTGTATCAGGGCTTATAAAGTTTTTCATAGATGCTGACATATCACTATTCAAGAGAAACCTTGCAAAGGAACTTCTTAGGCAGATAAGCCTTAAGCTTCAATTTCTCAGCAGAGTCGGCCTTGATTATCTGAGTCTCAGCAGGCAGGGCAAAACGCTTTCAGGAGGAGAATATCAGCGGGTAAATCTTTCAAACCAGCTTAGCTCGCTGCTGACAGGAACGCTTTATGTGCTTGACGAGCCGACAGTCGGACTTCATCCAAGGGACACAGAGAGAATTGCAAAGATAATGTCGGAACTTTCAGGAATAGGAAATACGATAATCGTCGTTGAACATGACAAAGATATTATCAAAACCGCTGACTGGGTAGTGGAGCTTGGTCCCGGAGGTGGGCGCAATGGGGGAGAGGTTGTATTTTCAGGGACAATGGAGAAGTTTTTAAATGCCGATACATTAACTGCAAAATATTTAAGAGGCGAAGAAGCAGAGATACGGGAATTAGGTGACAAAAGAAGAATTTCACCGAGAAATTATTTAGCGCTGACCGGAGCTGCCGGCAATAACCTGAAATCTGTTGACTTTAGACTCCCCGCAGGGACTCTTACAGCAGTAACCGGAGTTTCAGGCTCAGGCAAAAGCAGCCTTGTGGTTGAAACATTTTACAGGGCGATGGCAAGGCATTTTAAGGTTGAGCCTGATGCGCCATTGCCATATAAAGATATTTTGGGAATGGAACATATCAGAAACGTAAAACTTATAGACCAGACTCCGATAGGCAAAAGCCCGCGTTCAAATGTGCTGACCTACCTTAAGATGTTTGACCCTATACGCAGACTTTTTTCAGAACAGCATGAGGCAAAGGCACACGGATACGGCCCGGGCTTTTTTTCGTTTAATGTAACTGGCGGCAGGTGTGAGACATGCAGGGGCGAAGGGTATCAGAAGATGGAGATGTATTTCTTTGAAGACCTTTATGTAACATGCGAAGCGTGCGGAGGTAAGAGATATAAGCCTGAGGCATTGAGGATTACTTACAAGGGCAAAAATGTAAATGATATCCTGAATATGACGGTTGATGAGGCTTCGGATTTCTTTTCTGATACTCCGCAGGTAACAGGCAGGCTGTCATTAATGAAAGACATCGGACTCGGTTATCTCAGGCTTGGCCAGCCTGCAACAACATTTTCAGGAGGCGAGTCACAGAGAATAAAAATCTGTTCTGAACTCCAGTCTCATGACTCAAGACTCCAAACTGTTCCGAAAGGAACCCTTTATGTTCTTGACGAGCCTACTGTTGGGCTTCATTTCACGGACGTAAAGGCTTTGCTTCGCGTGCTTCAGAGGCTCGTTGATGCAGGCAATACCGTGCTGGTTATAGAGCATAACCTTGATGTCATCAGGGCAGCAGACTGGATTATTGATTTGGGTCCAGAGGGCGGAGAAAGAGGAGGCAGGATAATATTTGAAGGAAAACCTGAGGAGATAATCAAGTGCAAGGAATCATATACCGGAAAATATCTCAAGGAGTACGTGCGATAACTGATTGAAAAATAAGAAACGATTAAAGTATTCTTAACAAAACATGAAAAAAATAATTATTTTTCTGCTGCTGGCATTAGTTATCATTACCGGCTGTAAGGGAAAGCAGGCTCAGACAGAACAGGCGGTTGTAAAAGGCAATTCTGACGAGCCTGCATACGGTGATGCGCTGATAGTCGGCTCCATAGGAGAGCCGAGCAATCTGATATACATGCTTGCAAGCGACAGCGCTTC
>JAHILQ010000015.1 GCA_018896985.1 Nitrospinota bacterium | reverse complement strand
TAATGGGTCCTTCAGGGTCAGGGAAATCTACTTTTATGAATATCATTGGATGCCTTGATAAGCCTACAAGCGGCAGGTATCTCCTGGAAGGTATTGATGTCAACATTCTCGGAAGGGATGAACTCGCTGCTATAAGAAACAAGAAGATAGGTTTTGTCTTTCAGGGATTCAATCTGCTTTCAAGGACATCTGCTCTTGAGAATGTTGAGCTTCCCATGCTTTATAACGGAGTTACTGCAAAAGAGAGAAGGCAGAAGGCAATGAATGCGATTAGAAGTGTCGGTCTGGAGGGAAGGGAGCATCATTATTCCAATCAGCTTTCAGGAGGCCAGCAGCAGAGGGTCGCTATTGCGAGGGCGCTTGTAAATAATGCGCCAATAATCCTTGCAGACGAACCGACAGGCAATCTTGACACAAAGACAAGCGCTGAGATAATGGAACTTTTCACAAAGCTGAATGCCGAATCAAATATTACGATAATACTTATAACCCATGAGGCTGATATAGCAGCATACAGCAGGCGGGCAATAAAATTTCGTGATGGCTGCATTGTGAGTGATGAGCTGGGTAAAAATGTATGAATAGCTTAAGTCTTGTCATTGCGAGCGAAGCGAAGCAATCTAAGGGTTGTGAGATTGCTTCGTCGGTCTTACAACCTCCTCGCAATGACACTTGAAATGAAATCATGATAAACATCCCTTCAACTTTAAAAATATCTCTCAGAGCTCTAAGGGTGAACAAGATGCGTTCAGCCCTTACAATGCTTGGAATTGTTATCGGAGTAGGCGCAGTGATTGCAATGCTTGCTGTGGGAAAAGGCGCAAGCCAAAAAATAGCAGACCAGATAGCAAGTATAGGAAGCAATCTTCTTATCATACTGCCGGGCTCAACTTCGGCAGGGGGGGTGAGAATGGGCGCAGGCACCCAGCCTACACTCACCATGGGTGATACAGAGGCAATTGTCAGGGAGTGCCCTGCAGTTGCTGATGTTGCGCCTGACCATGGCGGGGTTGCACAGGTTGTTTACGGCAACCAGAACTGGGCAACAGGCATAATGGGCACAACACCGAACTTTCTGAATGTAAGGGAATGGAAACTCGCTTCAGGCAGATCATTTACTGAGCAGGAGGTTAAGAGCGGCGCAAAGGTTTGCTTATTGGGGCAGACTGTTGTGGATAACCTTTTTGGCGATATAGATCCGATAGGTCAGGTTGTGCGGATAAAAAAGGTTCCTTTTACTGTAATCGGTGCGCTTGCGCCTAAAGGGCAGTCTCTTCCAGGACATGATCAGGACGATACTATAATGGTTCCTGTTACAGCGGCTCAAAAACAGCTTTTCGGAACCCAGTTTCCGGGCATGGTAAGGATAATTCATGTTAAGGCAAAGAGCACAGAAGACCTTCCTGCTGCCGAAAAACAGATAAATGAACTGCTCAGGCAGAGGCACCGCATAGGGCCTAAACAGGATAATGATTTTACGGTGAGGAATCTTACCCAGATAATGCAGACGCGGGAAGAGTCTTCAAAGGTAATGGCACTCTTGCTTGGCGCTATTGCATCTGTTTCTCTTATCGTAGGGGGAATCGGGATTATGAACATTATGCTGGTCTCGGTTACTGAAAGGACAAGGGAGATAGGAATAAGAATGGCTGTAGGCGCAAGGACATGGGACATAAGGCTCCAGTTCATTATTGAGGCGCTCACATTATCATTAATCGGCGGTGTTATAGGGATTATCATAGGCGTAGGTGGTTCCAAGATACTCTCTGCTTTTGCGGACTGGCCCACAATCATATCTCCGTTTTATGTTGTGCTTGCGTTTTGTTTTTCGGGATTAGTCGGAATATTCTTTGGTTTTTACCCTGCATACAGGGCTTCTCTGCTTGACCCCATAGATGCGTTAAGATACGAGTAAAAAGTCCAGCATGAAATCGCTCAATTAACCCGAATAAGGCAGACATTGCTCAAAAATTTCTTTAACTCGATAATTTTATTGAAATATCTTCATTTGTTATATTCACTGAAATATTCCAAAAACCATCAGAGAGAGGTGTGCTAAGGTATCGAAAAATAAATTTTTTCACAACATCTGCCTTATTTAAATGTATTTTTTCGGTTTATTTTTGCCTGAAACTCCCGTTATAATAATAAAAGCAGTAAACAGTGTCAGTAAACAGTGTCTGTGTCAGTTTTCTGTGTCTGTTCACTGACACTAATCACTGACACTGATCACAGGCACCGTGGAGGAAGAATGATTATCACAAAGAAGCGGGATTTTGAGGAACTGATGGAGAACGTTAAAAACTACAGGAATTTTTTCCTGCTCGGATGCTCTGAGTGCGCAACACTGTGCGGAACCGGAGGGGAACCCGAGCTTAAGGCTATGAAAGAGGCGCTTGAGGCAGAAGGCAAGTCTGTTACAGGAACATTTGTTGCAAAGACAGGCTGTCAGGTGCTCGGCACAAAAGTTGAATTGAAGCCATTCAAAGAGGCGATGGATAAAACAGACTGCATTATTGTAATGTCATGTGGGGCAGGTACACAGACAGCAGTGGAACTATATGAAGACAAGCCTGTTTATCCTGCAAATGACAGCTTGTTTCTGGGGAATATGACAAGATTGAAGGTCTTCGATGAAAGATGTTCACTCTGTGGCGAATGTATACTGGATAAGACAGGCGGGATCTGCCCAATAACAAGATGCGCTAAGAGCCTGCTTAACGGCCCCTGCGGTGGGTCTCAAGACGGTAAATGTGAGATCTCACCCGATTTACCCTGCGCCTGGGAGCTCATAATTAAGCGTCTTTCCAAAATTGGATGCCTTCATTTGCTGGAGGAGATTATGCCTCCTAAAAACTGGGAACCAAGTTATAATAGTGGATTACCAACTCAGAAAGGGAAAAAATAGACTATGAAAGCAGGAAGCAATCTTGAAAAAGTTTTAGAAGGAGGCTATTTCACCGTAACTGCTGAAGTGGGGCCTCCGAAGGGTACATTAGCAAATGTTGTCAAGAGAAAAGGGGAACTCCTCAAGTCTTATTGTGATGCTTTGAATGTAACCGACAATCAAACAGCTATAGTCCGCATGTCAAGTTGGAGCGGCTGTATCCTCCTGAAGGATATGGGGATCGACCCTGTAATGCAGATGGTAGTCAGGGATCGAAATCGGATTGCTATCCAGAGTGATATATTGGGTGCGGTTGCCTTAGGAATCAGAAATGTACTTTGTCTTTCAGGTGACCACCAAAAATTTGGCAATCACCCAACGGCTAAAGGCGTCTATGATATTGATTCTATTCAACTCATTCAAACCCTTAAGACCATGAGAGATGAAAAAAAATTTATGAATGGCGAAGATATATCCGGCGAAGTTCAACTGTTTATTGGTGCGGCTGAAAATCCATTTGCTGACCCCTTTGAATACAGGGTTATGAGACTGGTCAAAAAGGTAAAGGCTGGTGCAGACTTTATTCAAACTCAGGGCATCTTTGATGTGGGTAAGTTTATTAAGTGGATGGGAATGGTAAGAGATCAGGAATTGGATAAGAAGGTCCACATCTTAGCCGGTGTAATACCCATAAAGTCTGTAGGAATGGCTCGCTATATGAGGGATAACGTCTCTGGAATTAGTGTGCCGGATGCGATAGTAACCCGTATGGAAGGGGCAAAGGATGTCAAGGAAGAAGGTGTGCAGATAGCTCTGGAGACCATCGACCAGATCAAAGAGATAGATGGTATCCATGGCATCCATATCATGGCCGTGGCTTGGGAAGATATAGTACCTGTTATATTAGAAAGGGCTGGCTTACTACCACGACCAATACTATAACAACTACTGAGGAGTCCATAAGCAATGTCACTTTGTATGTCATTCCCGCTTGCCCCGTGTGAAGCTTCGCTTCTATCGGGGCTTGTCGGGAATCTTTCTGAAAGAAGGATTGCGGACAAGCCGCAATGACAGAAAACAGGAGAAGGATATGATTTTACTTATTGTCTTATCAGTAACTAAAGAAATGATATTAAGGTATTGAGTTCTGAGGTAAAAAGGAGGGGTATAATGAGTGCGAAAATATTGGTTGTTGATGATGATCCTGATATCCTGGAGGCTATCGGCATTGTTCTTGAAGCCAATGGATATAAAGTAGTAACTGCCCGAGACGGAGTAGATGGTCTGACCAGGCTTAAAGAGGAAAAACCTGACTTGATGATTTTGGATCTTCTTATGCCAAGGCTGGATGGATTTGGAGTGTGTAAAGAGTTGAAAGATCCTCGATGGACTAAATATGCCCGTATACCCATCATCATTCTGAGCAGTGTGAGGGAAGACGCTAGCCGGCGCCGATATGAATTAGAAACAGGATTACAACTCGACGTTGATGATTATGTAGAAAAACCTATTGAACATACCATTTTATTGGAACGTGTAGAGAATATCCTCAAGAAAGCAGGTAAGGCTTAGTATTCTTATGGAGGAAGACATGGAAAAAAAGAAAATCTTATTGGTGGATGATGATGTAGATTTTGCTGAGGCTACCAAGCTCATATTAGAAAGTAAATCTTATGATGTGGCTGTGGCCTATGATGGGCAAGAAGGCATGAAAAAGGTCAAAACAGAACAGCCGGATTTAATCATCTTAGATGTCATGATGCCTGAAATGGATGGCTATGAAGTTTGTGCTAAGCTCAAAGCTGACCCCAAATATGGGCACATCCCGATTCTGCTATTAACGGCAGTAGGGGAGGCTATATCTACATCAAAATATACCAGGGAAATGGGCATGAGAACTGAGGCTGATGACTATATTCCCAAACCCGTAGAGCCTGTGGAGTTGGTAGAAAGAGTAGAAAATCTATTCAGAATTTCTACGGGAAAAAACCTTGAACATGGTTCATCAGGATAAAAGAAAGGGAGACAGCGATGTCCTATGTGTCATTCCCGCTTGTCGGGAATCTTTCTTTGATATCGGAAGGATTTCGGGCAAGCCGAAATGACAGAAAAGTGTAAAGGTATTTTCAGATGAAAAAAGTATTAAAGCTTAATATGCCTTATCATGCGGTGAGATATGCCTTATAGAGCAATGAAAGAATCATTAAATGCTGTAATTGATAGCCTATCTGATGGGATACTGGTTACTGATGATCTGGGTAGGGTCATCCTTTATAACCAAAAGGCTGAATCATTGCTTGGCATAACAGGAAAGGCTGCCTTGGGTCAGCCAGTCCAGGATCACATTAGGAATGAGGTGCTGGTTGGACTTATAACCAAGATATTGACGCTTAATATGCCTTATCATGCTGAAGAAGTATGCCTCATGGATACAGGTAAGACCAGGCTCCGGGTTCATGTCAACCCTGTTAGAGATACAAACGGATTACTCATTGGATCGGTGACTTTGCTCCATGATGTTGCGCAACTCAGTGCTATAGACAATATCAAGTCTAATAATTTCTTAGCCATGGTTTCTCATCAATTAAAATCCCCGTTGAGCTCTACTTTACTTCAAACATCTATCCTTCTGGAGGAAATGGTGGGAGGGATCAATGAGAAACAAAAAGATTTACTTCAAAAGGTCAAGGCCAAGATAAAGGGTATGGCTGAATTGGTTAATGATATCTTAGATGTCTGCTTTATTGAGGAAGGAGGATATGTCACACAAATAGAACCCCTTAATCTCGCTGAGATCTTACAAAGAACTATCGAGTTGATGCAACCCCAGGCCCAGGATAAGGATATCGCCCTTCAGGTAACCGCGGAAGATGACCTTCCTTTAATTAGTGGTAACAAAAGCGGTATGGAGGCCATGTTTATTAATCTCATCAGTAATGCCATTAAATACACGCACTCACGTGGGCAGGTTAGTATCGGGCTAAAAAAGGATGCACAGCACCTTCAATTAAAGGTTTCCGATACTGGGATAGGCATTGAAGAAAGGGATATTTTTCGTATTTTTGATAAATTCTACCGAGTAAGATCCGAGAGAACAAAATATATTAGCGGTTCAGGCCTGGGCCTTACCATTGTCAAAGGCGTTGTGGATGCCCACCGTGGCTCTATATATGTAGAAAGCGAGGTAGGGAAGGGCACCACGTTTACTGTTCTACTTCCCATAGGATAAATGTCTATTCTAAGTTGAGCAGGAAGCATTTTGATTTGAATAGAAGGGAAAGGTAGAAGGCTCTTTGGAGTATTGAACAAATGAGCGATAAAGCTATTCCACTTTGTCAAGCAGCATGCCCTATAAATACAGATGTCCCTGGTTATGTTTCTGCAATTTCCAGAGGTGACCTTGAAAGGGCAATTAGAATTATCCGTCAGGTGAATCCATTCCCTTCGGTCTGTGGCAGAATCTGCACCCGGCCGTGTGAGAGTGCATGCAGGCGTGCACAGATAGACGAACCTATCGCCATAGCAGCGTTGAAACGTTTTGCATCAGACCAAACCAAAGGGCTAAAAGTCGTTCAGCCACCTGAACATTTTTACAATGAAACACACATGCCGACAAAAGTCGGCACAAAGGAGAATGAAAATAATCCCCCCTCACCCCCCTTTAGTAAAGGGGGAATGGGAGGATTTCCAGGTGAAAAAGTTGCTGTAGTAGGGAGCGGACCAGCCGGTCTAACAGCAGCACACGACCTTACATTACTTGGTTATAGGGTTACTGTTTTTGAGGCACAGAACATACTCGGTGGAATGCTGATTGAAGGTATTCCAGAATACAGGCTTCCCAAAGATGTGGTTAAAGAGGAGATTGATTATATATTATCACTTGGTATTGAGGCCAAGAGGGGCTTATCACTTGGTAGAGACTTTACGATAGAGGGACTTCTTAAAGATTATCAGGCTGTCTTTTTAGCCATAGGTAGCCAGAAGAGTTTACTCCCGAGATGTAATGAAGTAGAGCTGACTGGAATCATTACAGCCGTTGAATTTCTTAAGCAGGTTAGCCAGGGAGAACGGCCCCTTTTAGGCAAGCGTGTTGTAATCGTTGGTGGGGGTCATACTGCAATTGATGCAGCTCGTACCTGTGTTCGTCTGGGATCTTCTGAGGTTACTATTATTTATCGCCGAACCTTAGATGAGATGCCAGCTGGGAAGGCAGAGGTTGAGGAGACAGAGAATGAAGGAGTAAAGATCAGGTATCTGACCGCCCCGGTTGAGTTTTTAGGTAATGGAAATGTTAAAAAGGTGCGATGTATCAAGATGCAACTTGGTGAGTTAGATGAGTCAGGACGACGTCGGCCTTTACCAATAGAGAACTCCGAGTTTGAAATCGAGGCTGATACAGTTATACTTGCAATAGGTTATATCCCAGAAGCAGAGACAATAAAGGATAGCGGGTTAATCTTGGGCAAGAATGGCACGGTAGTCGTGAAAGATGATACAGGTGCGACTAACTTAAAGGGCGTTTTTGCTGGCGGAGATGTTGTAAGTGGACCATCCAGCGTAATCGAGGCTATTGCTTCAGGGAAAAAGGCAGCCAGAGCGATCCACCGCTATCTTCGCAATTTACCTGATGAAAAAATGGAGGAATACTCGGCTTTTAGATTGCTTGATGATGGTATAGTCAAGCTAATTAGTAAATCAAATATGCAGAAGGTCTCCACCTTGCCAATTGAAAAACGGATCAATAGCTTTGCCGAAGTAGAGTTGGGGTACAACTTTGAGCAAGCTGTAAAGGAAGCACAGCGTTGCTTGAGCTGTGGGACAGGTGCAGTCGTTACAGAGAATTGCGCATCCTGTCTTAACTGTGTTCGTATATGTCCTTATGGGGTACCGGTTCCGGGCAGAGAGATAGCTGAAATTGATATAAGTCAATGTCAAGCTTGTGGAATTTGTGTGTCAGAATGCCCGGCCTCAGCAATAAACTTAAAACTTGAAACAAAAGAACAAGTCCGTGCTGAGATGGAAGATATTATTAATATAGCCATGAAAGAGGCACAGGAAATACTCACAATTGGTTTTTACTGTCAATACAAATCACCTGCAGGCCATCCGGGTGGTGGGAATGGTGTTTACTGGCTGGGTAAGCTTTGCACAGGTCGGCTGGATGTTTTTCAGTTAATTTATCCTTTTGAGTTGGGTGCTGATGGTCTAGTGATAACAGTGTGTCCTGATCAGGAATGCCATTCCAGGGATGGAAGTCGGTGGCTTATTAAGCATATCGAAAAGGCCCGAGAGATATTAGATGAGATCGGCATAGGTGCAAACCGACTGAGTATAATCTCGGATGTCGAAGAACTTTCTGATTTCAGAAAGAGGTTATTAGATGTAGGTATAAATCCTCTCAGAAAAGGAAAGAAGGTGAAAGAGTGATTGTTGCTGAGATTAAGCCTTTTGAAGAGATAAAAAATATGATCAAAAACTATCAGAAGGTCCTGATTGTTGGATGTGGTAGCTGTGTTACTGTCTGTCTGACCGGTGGCGAAAGGCAGGTGGAATTGTTGGCGTCAGCCCTCCGAATGGCAAGAAAAATAGAAGGAAATGATATAACTGTGGGGGAATTGACAATACGCAGGCAATGCGATCCAGAATTTATTGAACAGATTAAGGACGAAGCTGCTCAATATGATGTAATCCTCTCTATGGCTTGTGGCGCTGGAGTTCAGGGTATTGCTGAGCGATTTAAGGATATCCCTGTTTTACCAGCAATGAATACTATGTTCCTTGGAGTTTCAGATGGGCAGGGCACGTGGGTTGAGGTTTGTGCGGCCTGCGGAGACTGCATCCTCTGGAAGACGGGTGGGATATGTCCAGTGGCACGGTGTGCTAAGGGCCTCGTCAATGGGCCCTGCGGGGGATCACAGGGTGGACTATGTGAGGTTTCAAAGGATGTCCCCTGCGCATGGCAACTGATTTATGCCCGTCTGGTAAGATTAAATCTGCAACATTTTTTAAAGGATATTTCTCAGCAGAAGAAGCAGCCAGTTCGTCCCCGAAGACTGGTTAGAGAAGATTTGAGATTAAAAAAGGAACCAACAAAAGGAGTATGATGAAATGGGATTCAGGGAGGCTTTATATTCTGGCAAATTCCTTATCACAGCAGAGATAGGGCCAGTTAAGGGAACGGAGATAGATGTATTATTGGAAGATGCAGAGCTTATTAAAGGAAAGGTAGATGCCATTAATGTTACTGATCTTCAAAGTTCTGTCATGCGATTGGGCTCCATGGCAGTTTGCCACCTCCTGAAAGATCACGGGATAGATCCCATCTTCCAGCTTACATGTAGAGATAGAAACAGGTTGGCGTTACAATCAGACCTTTTAAGTGCCTGGGTTTTGGGTATCAGGAATGTGCTGGCCTTAACTGGAGACCATCCAACCATGGGGGACCATCCTGAGGCAATGCCCGTTTTTGATTTAGATTCTGTGAGCCTATTAAGGGTAATATGCAGACTTAATGAAGGTTTTGACATGGGGGGAAACCAGCTGAAGGGCGCTCCAGACTTTTTCCCTGGGGCAGTAGTAAATCCAGGAGCCGACACCGAGGCCGCTTTTGAGATGCAGATTATAAAGATGGAAAAAAAGATTGAGGCAGGTGCAAGATTCTTTCAAACCCAGGGGATATTTGACTTAGACCTATTTGAAAGATTTATGAAGCGAGTGGAGGGTTTTAAGACCCCAATCTTGGGTGGGATTATCCTACTCAAGTCAGCTGGTATGGCCAGGTTTATGAATAAAAATGTGGCCGGGGTATTTGTTCCTGAGCCCCTTATTAAAGCAATGGAAGAAACAAAGGATAAGGTCAAAACAAGCATTGAGATAGCTGCCAGGTTGATCAAGGGAATGAAGGATATTTGTCAGGGAATTCATATCATGGCAATCGGCATGGAAGACAAAGTGCCTGTGATTATGGAGAAGGCAGGGCTTCTTTAACCCAATAATTTCTGCAACTTGCTACAGGAGTTTCTTTATCATTAGTAGCGTCTGGTTAAAAAGCCTTGGCGGTCCCAACGGGATTCGAATGCGCCAGAGGCGCACAAGCCCGTTAGGGCGAGGCTTTACCCGCCACTGGCGGGCCGCGTTTCTATATGATTATTTATCTGTTGACACCCTTGTCCACTCTTTAAAAATTTTTCACGCTTCCGTAAAGAAAGCCTCGCTTTTTGTTTTTAAAAAGTCATCCAACATTGGTATAATAACCCCCATACATTTCCATACGAGGTGAAGGATATTATGCTTCCTTTTTGTTTGCATGCCAAGACAATATCAGATGCGTGGTTTCAGTTGATATATAATATTTTTGACCATTCCTACACTCAGAAAATCCAGAAAGGCTCATTTGAAAACGAGCAGTATCGCCTTCAGTATCCGGGCATGGCAGTGTTCATTGAACACCCCGGCGAGGATATGATCCCTGTGATTCCGCCTGCGTTAAATATCCCATCGCCTACGACAATGGAATACATAGAAAATTATTTCGCAAATTACCTTATGGATCCGGAACTTTCAGAGAACGAGACCTATAAGTATTCAAGCAGGATTCATCACCCGATGCCAAAGGGAGGGACTCAGCTTGAAAGGGTGATTGAAATGCTTAAGGCGACACCACTTACAAATCAGGCTGTTATTGAGATAGGCTCTCCGGAAGACCATGATATCTGCTACGGAAACGATGGGAATCTTGATCCTCCGTGCCTCAGGCTTCTGGATTTCAAGGCAGTGCCAATTAATGACGAACTTGTTCTTACTGTAAGCTGCTACTTCCGTTCATGGGATCTGTGGGCAGGTTTTCCTACGAACTTGGGCGGCATAGAGCTTTTGAAAAGCTATGTTGCCGGTGAGGCAAATCTTAAGAACGGGCCAATGTATGCGTACAGCGCAGGCGCGCATATCTACGGTTATCAGGAAGAGATTGCGAGAATAAGGACTCTGAAGACAGCGATTAAGAAATAATTTCGCAGCTATCCTATTTATTCCGAGAGCTCTCTAAAAACTCCTGAGGCGGCAATATTCTGATACCCATATATTCCTGTATGGCAAGGACTTCTCCATCGCCGGTTATGACAGCATCTGCCTTTAATGCCACAGCACATTCAATAAACTTATCATCATCGGGATCATCTCTGACAATCTTTATCTTTGGTGTTTTTGTGGTAAACAGGATGTTGAAGCCCTTGGCGAAAAGGGATAACAGTTCTTCAAGTTCAGCTTCGTCCTTCATGCCGATTCTGCCAAGGACGTCGATATATTCATCAAGGACAGCATGGGACAGGCAGAGGGTTATTTTTTCATTTTTCCACAGGTCTATAATCTTCTTCGGGTTTCCGCCGAAAAAGGATGAGACAAAGATGTTAGTATCAATGACTACCTTCATCCTTATTTTTTGCGCGCCGATTTAATAGCCTTGTCAATCGCTACAGGCGTTACGCCTTTTGACTTCAATTTCCTGCCGATTCTACCCCACAGGTTATCAATATACGCGCCGATATCACGCTCTTTAATGCGCTCTTCTATAAGCTCTCTCACCATCTCGCTCGTAGTCTTGCCCTCGTTTCTGGCAAGTCTGTTGAGCCTGTTCTTGACCTCGTCGTCTATCCTTATAATCATCTGCGTCGTCATGTCCTTACCTCCGGCTATGGTTTGTATATATTGTATATCACATATATACATATGTCAAAGCCCTTGCGCCGGGTTTTTAAACTTTTACGAAGTGACTCGCCGCCGCCTCGGGCGGAGAACAAGTTCAGGCTGATGATATTAGGAGTTTTTAGACAGGTTTAGCGTCCCTCGCTTTCTCCCCTGTATTTCTCAAGAAGTAGACGATAGCAAATTATTTTATATTCTTTACCGCAAAAATAGAGAGTGCCATAACATTAACCAATATTGGAGAATAATGGTCTATATCCTCAAAAATACAAAAGAGACCTACCACTTTGGGGACTTTCATTTCTACGACAGGGTCTTTTGCCGGACTTGTACTAAAATTAACTAACTCTGCTTCATAATTTCCAATCCTTGGAAATGATTTATAAATTGCGGCGTGTAATTTCAGCCGAAAATCGAGATAATAATTGGCATCAGAAAGTTTATCTTCAAATTTAGTCCCATCAGGTAATATGGCTTTTCTCAATCTATTCCGAGTAGTATGAGGTGCTGGACCTATTAACACTGCATAATATAAATACCTAAAGGAAGCGTAAAGTGACGCTAAAACAAGAGCAATACCGATAAGGTTAGGATTTTTTATGTTTAAAGGCAACCCCAGAGGGCTAATTTCTTTTTGAGTATTTAATTCAACACTTGCTATAGAATACGTGAGCAAAATCAAGCCGATAGTTAGAGCAAATCTTCTCAGTCTTTGTATATAATATTTATCCATAAATTTTTATCTTAAATCTATTTCCCAAAACCTGCCGGTATGATAAGCAAAAGAGAGCAAAAAGTTCAATAGTCTAAAGGCTGGCTGTTACATAGTCTAAAGGCTGGCGAATAGGTAAATCGGTGAATGGGCAAGAGGGTAAAGCGCCGCGCGTCAGAGTATCAGAGTGTCTGGGTGTCAAAGCTCAGAAGGGCATGTGAGTAGGAGAGCAGAAACATAGGGATACATAGTAGTTATCTTGCAGCAGAAAGTTTTTCTTTAAGCCATAGATTGACCAGAGTTTCAATGGAAACATGTTTTTTCTTTGCAATATTAAATGCCTTTTTGGCAATGCTTTCCTCAAGAACAATATATTTAGGTTCTTTTTTTAAACTTGCCCTGAATTTTACTTCTTTTGTATTATCCCAGTAATCAGCAATATCATGCTTATCCCAGAAGTCTGATGCTTCCATGACTGTTTTAAAATCATCAGGGATAGACTCTACTTTTTTCTTAGTTTTTTGCATATTTCTTCCTTTCTTTTTCTGTCATATCTCTCGCAGTAATAATCAACGCCTTTTTATTTTTCTTATAGATAAAGTATACGCTTAAATACCGCCCTGAATCAGCAGCCCCAAGCGCAAGATAGAGATGTTCTCCCTCATATCTGCCTTTTTCAATAAACCTGTATTGCGGTTTATCAAGAAAAATCTGTCTGACTTCTGATTCGGTAACATTATGTTTCCATATAAGTTTATCGAGTATTTCTGGTGTTATTGTTAAATCTACAATTTCCAAATATTCCTACCGCTTTTAAATAATGAATATTTCATTTATTCAGCATCTTTGTCGCTTCTTTTGCAAAGTAGGTAAGTATAAGGTCAGCGCCGGCTCGTTTTATTGATGTGAGGACTTCCATCATAACGCGCTTTCCATCAATCCATCCGAGTTTATCAGCGGCCTTAATCAACGAATATTCTCCGCTTACGTTATAAGCAGCGACAGGGACATCAAAGGAATTCTTTACATCCGAGATAATATCCAGATATGCGAGCGCAGGTTTAACCATTACAATGTCAGCGCCTTCTTCAATATCAAGCGCAGCTTCTTTCAACGCCTCTCTTCTGTTTGCAGGATCCATCTGATACGAGCGCCTGTCTCCGAATTTAGGGGTGGACTCAGCAGCTTCCCTGAAAGGCCCATAAAAAGCCGATGCGTATTTTGCCGCATAACTCATAATTGCCATCTCAGAGAACCCCTCGGAATCGAGCGCAATTCTTATTGCCTTTACCCTTCCGTCCATCATATCTGATGGCGCTACCATGTCTGCTCCTGCCCTTGCGTGAGATACCGCCTCTTTGGCAAGGAGTTCTAATGTCGGGTCATTCTTTACAGCGCCTTTTTCAATTATCCCGCAGTGGCCGTGGCTTGTGTATTCACACATGCAGACATCAGTTATCACATAGAGTCCCGGCACCTTATTTTTTATTGCCTTTATTGCCTTCTGCACGACTCCATGAGGGTCATAGGCGCCTGAACCTGTTTCGTCTTTGTGTTCAGGAATCCCGAAAAGTATTACCGCAGGTATGCCGAGGGAATAGACCTCTTTTGCATGTTTTACAATCTTGTCAACTGATTCCTGAAAACATCCCGGCATTGATTTTATCTCTCTGCGGATGTTTTTGCCGTAAGTGACAAAAAGCGGATATATAAAATCATCGGGAGAAAGCGAGGTCTCTCTCACCATTCTCCTGATGACTTCGTTTTTTCTCAACCTTCGAGGTCTGTGCAAAGGGAACATAGATTTATTCGCAGCTGGTGCAGCCGGTGCCGCATGACGGAGCGCTCCCGCCTGTAATGACGAAGCCCTGTTTTTCACCGTCATCCATGAAGTCAATGTTCATGCCTTCAAGTTTTTTTGATGTGTCTTTGTCAACGAAGACCTTAAGTCCGTTTTTCTCCGTGACATCGTCGTTATCTCCCGGCTTTTCATCTATATCCATTCCGTAGGATGGACCGCAGCATCCTCCTCCGGCAGTATATACACGAAGCCCCCAGCCGGCTTTTCCTTCTGCTGTGAGTATCTGTTTTGCTTTTTCTGCAGCAGTGTCTGTTATTGTTATCACAATAAACCTCCTTAGTCAGGTTCTCTTGGAATTTTTTTGTAGAACCATTTCTTTAAGAATAAAGCAAAAAAGACCCAAAAAGCAACCTTTTGCAGAAGTTAAGAGTTAGGTGAGAATTACTAATCAGTTCATTAGTAAGCATACACGCAATGACCTTATTCGTCATGCCCGCAGGTCGTAAGCGGGCATCCAGTCCCTTTCTGGATTCCCCGATTGAGTCGGGGAATGACAAGAATGTAATCTTACTTATGAACTCCTTAGTATGAATAAGAATTAAGGTCTTTAAAAACTTCTAACTTCTCTCACTTGTTATAATAAACAATGTCGAAAATCAATCTCAAGGCATTAAGCAAAGCTGCAATGGAGGAGTTTGTAAAAGAGCAGGGGCTTCCTGCTTACAGGGCAAAACAGATACTCCCTTGGATATACGAAAAAAAAGCTGAGTCAATAGAAGATATCACCGAATTTTCAAGAGAGTTAAGGAAAAGGCTTTCAGATATAGCGTATATAAGCAACCTTAAACTGCTCAAAAGGCAGGTCTCAGAAGACGGCACTGAAAAATTCCTATTCGGGCTTGAAGACGGAGAGTCAATAGAGAGCGTACTTATCCCTGATGAAGACCGTCACACGCTCTGTATTTCCTCTCAAGTCGGGTGTGCCATGTCGTGCGGTTTCTGTCTTACAGGGGGAATAGGGGTTAAGAGAAATCTTAAGGCGCATGAGATTGTTGACCAGATAATTGCTGTGAGCAGATTAGTTAAACCAATAATCCCCTCTCACCCCCCTTTACTAAAGGGGGGCACAGGGGGGATTACCAATATCGTTTTTATGGGGATGGGTGAGCCGCTGTTAAATCTTGATGAAGTGGTTGAGGCGCTTCACAGGATAACAGAGTTTATGGGCTTTTCAAAGAGGAGGATAACGCTTTCTACATGCGGAATCGCTCCTAAGATTACAGAACTTTACAGAAGGGCGCCTCATGTTAATCTTGCTGTTTCTCTGAATGCGGCTACCGATGAAGTAAGAAACAGGCTTATGTCAATAAACAAGAAATATCCCATCAGGGTTTTGCTTGACGCCTGCAGGAAAATTCCTTTATCTCCGAGGGACAGGATAACATTTGAATATGTGATGATAGACGGCATAAATGATTCTCTGTCTGACGCAAAGAGGCTTGTGACGCTTCTCAGAGGGATTCCTTCAAAGGTGAATCTTATTCCTTTTAACCCATTTGCAGGAAGCAAGTTTAAAAGGCCATCTGATGAGAGGGTTCTTGCTTTTCAGGAGATTCTTGTAAGAGAAAAAATTTATACTTTTATAAGAAAGAGCAAGGGGCAGGATATTCTTGCCGCTTGCGGGCAGTTGAAAGCAAACTACAAATGAATATACGCAGGGGACAATCTTCTTGCTCATTCTCGTCCCGATTTCATCGGGACTCCGAGGTATTTTGCCTCATGATTATTCCCTATTTTTTTCGTTGGAATATCTGCAAAATAAATCTGCTCAAAGACAATCCCCTGCGTATATCAGAGAAATATGAATAAGGTAATCATTTTATTAGGGCCGACAGGCGTCGGAAAAACAGAGGTCTCCATCCTTCTTGCAAAGGCTTTGGATACAGAAATAATCAGCGCAGACTCAATGCAGATTTACAGGGGGATGGACATCGGGACTGCAAAGCCGCCTGAGGAGCAGAGGATGAGCGTGAAGCATTACATGATAGACATTATAAGCCCCTCAGAGCCGTACAGCGCCGGCAGATATATCGAGGATGTTACGCCGGTAATAGAGGCGCTTCACAGAAAAGGGAAAATCCCCATCGTTGCCGGAGGAACAGGGCTTTACATAAAGGCAATGACAAGGGGAATATTCAGCGGGCCATCTGCTGACTGGAAACTCAGGAAAGAACTCGCTTCGCTTGAGGAAGGACAGGACGGCGCGCTTTATAGTTATTTGCAGGAACTCGATCCAGAGGCAGCATTAAGGATAATGCCTGCTGACACAAGACGCATCATAAGGGCGCTTGAGGTATACCTTAAAACCAAAAAAGGCATCTCGGAGTTCCAGCAAAAACTCACAACCCCTCTGCCGTATGAATTTATAAAGATAGGGCTTCGGAGGGAAAGGAAAGAACTTTACAGGATGCTTGAGGCGCGCGTTGATAAAATGATTGAGGCAGGACTTGTTGACGAAGTGAAAAAATTAATAGCGATTCACCCATTCAGCGATTCACCCATTCACCTTCTAAGCTCCATGCAGGCAATAGGGTACAAAGAGATTGCAATGTATCTTAATGGAGAGATACCGTTTGAAGAGGCGATAAGGCTCATTAAGAGGAGCACAAAGCGTTATGCCAAGAGGCAGTTTACGTGGTTCAATAAAGAAGAGGATATACACTGGATAGATATTACAGGCATTCAAGATGTCAATGAGATTTTAAAACATATCAAGCAAATTCTTGATGGGTTGATACAAAATACCGGATAATTTAAAAGTTGATTCAGATGACTTCAGATATGTAGAATAAATGAATTGATTCTGAAAATGCGAGGTGCGGCGTGGGTAAAAATATTGTAGAGAAGATTTTCGAGGCGCATAGGGCATATGGCGAGTTGAAACCCTGCAGTTCTGTCGGGCTCAGGGTTGACCATGTATATACGCAGGATGCAACCGGCACTATGACATGGCTTCAGTTTGAGGCTATTGGTGTTGAGAGTGTTAAGGTTCCGCTTGCTGTCTCGTACATTGACCATAACATGCTCCAG
>JAHILQ010000116.1 GCA_018896985.1 Nitrospinota bacterium | reverse complement strand
ATAAGTAGGATCAGCTTCCGCATAGCCGAGCCTCTGCGCCTCTTTCAGAGCATCAGAAAACTCAATGCCCTCGTCCGTCATCTTTGTGAGAATATAATTTGAAGTGCCGTTTATTATCCCGTAGACTGCCAGTATCCTGTTCGCAATAAGGCCCTCTTTAAGAATCTTGATTATGGGAATGCCGCCGGCAACAGATGCCTCAAAGCCGATCTCAACGCCATGCTTTTCCGCTTCAGCCAGTATTTCATTTCCCTCTGTGGCGATAAGCGCTTTATTCGCTGTAACCACATGCTTCTTATTTCTTATGGCTTTTAGGATAAGTTCCTTTGCAGGGTGTATGCCTCCGATAAGTTCAATAACTATATTAATCTCAGGGTCATTAAGTATCTCGTCAGCATTAGTAGTTAAAATTCCTTCCGGCAGTTTAATTCCCCTGCTCCTTTTTATGTCAAGGTCAGCAATCTTTTTCAGGTTTATATCAAAACCGGTTCTCTGAGAAATAACATCTTTGTTTTCAAACAGTATTTTAGCCGTTCCTGTACCGACAGTCCCAAATCCTATAATGCCTACATTAATCATCTGCCAAACACCTTCTTGATTCCCTTTGCAGCCTGTTTTATCCTGTGCTCGTTCTCAACAAGGGCAAATCGCACGTATTCATCTCCTCCTTCTCCAAAACCTATTCCCGGAGACACAGCGACTCCGCCTTCTTTTATAAGAAGTTTTGCAAATTCAAGGGAACCCATTTTTCTGAACTGCTCAGGAATTTTTGCCCATACGAACATTGTAGCCTTTGGAGATTCCACATTCCATCCTGCATTATGAAGCCCGTTAATCAGCACGTTGCGCCTTGACTCGTATATCTTTCTGAATTCCTCAACACAATCCTGAGGCCCTCTCAGGGCAACAATGCTTGCAATCTGTATGGGCTGAAACATCCCGTAGTCAAGATAACTCTTTATCTTTATCAGCGCTCCGACAATATCCTTATTCCCAACGCAAAAACCGACTCTCCATCCTGCCATGGAATAGCTTTTTGTGAGAGAGAAAAATTCAACTCCTACATCCTTTGCTCCCGGAACCTGCAAAAAGCTCGGCGCCTTGTAATCATCAAATACAAGGTCTGCATAGGCAAAATCATGGATAACTATTATATTGTTTTCTTTTGCAAAATCCACAACCTTCTTAAAAAACTCCAGCCCTTCAACAACGATTGTTGTTGGATTGTGTGGAAAGTTTATTATAAGCATCTTAGGCCTTGGCCATGTCTTCTTGAATGCCTTTTCCATTTCTGCAAAAAAATCAATCCCCGGCCCTATCGGAATGCTTATAACCTCACCGCCTGCAATTATCACACTGTAAGGATGTATCGGATATGCAGGCGCAGGCGTCATGACAACATCTCCGGGCTGTATAGTTGCAAGGGCAAGGTGCGAAAGCCCTTCCTTTGACCCGATAGTTACAACTGTCTCACTTTCAGGGTCTAAATCAACATCAAATCTCCTCTTGTACCACTCGCATACCGCCATCCTCAACTGGGTAATTCCCTTTGATGCAGAATATCTGTGGTTTTTGGGATTATGCGCTGCCTCGCAGAGTTTGTCTATCACATGTTTTGGAGCAGGCATGTCAGGATTTCCCATGCCAAGGTCAATTATATCCTCCCCGCGTTTTCTCGCCTCCATCTTGAGGCCGTTGACTATGGCAAACACATAAGGCGGAAGCCTCTTTATCCTGTTGAATTCAAACATTTAAACTCCTTTAAGTGTCGGTGTCAGTTATCAGTGTCAGTAAAATATTCGTAAGGCTGGCACTGACACTAAACACTGACACTGTTATTAAACATCTCCTCCGCATTCATTGAACTCCTTACAAGCGGAGATGATGCCACATATTTAAACCCTATTTTAACGGCTGTTTCTTTATATTCATTAAAAATCTCCGGCCTTACATATTCCTTAACAGGGAGATTCTGCTTGCTCGGCCTGAGGTATTGTCCTATTGTCACAGTATCACAGCCGGCATCCTTGAGGTCTTTCAATACGCTGATGACCTCATTGAAAGTCTCGCCCAGCCCTACCATCAGCCCTGATTTTGCGTTAATATCAAGCGCGATCTTTTTTGCATTTCGCAACACATTTAAGGATCTTTCGTAATTTGCCTGAGGCCTTACATACGGATAAAGCCTTGGCACAGTCTCTACATTATGATTATAGACATCAGGCGCAGAATCAAGAACAGTCTTCAGTGAATTATAACTGCCTTTAAAGTCAGGGGTGAGAACTTCCACCGTTGTCTTGGGAAGATGTTTTTTTACTGCCCTGACTGTTTCAGCAAAATGCACAGCGCCGCCGTCAGGCAAGTCATCACGTGTAACAGAGGTTACAACCACATATTTCAATCCCATATCCTTTGCAGCCAGAGCAACCCTTTCTGGCTCCATCTCATCAAGAGGCTTAGGAGCAGAGGACTCTACAGAGCAGAACCCGCAGTTTCTTGTGCATGCAGAGCCGAGAATCATGAAAGCCGCCGTAGGCTTTGAAAAGCACTCCCCCATGTTAGGACATCGCGCCTCCTCGCAGACAGTTGAAAGGCGGTGATTCCTCAAAATCTGTTTAGTATCATGAACCCCTATAGGGCTTTTTACTTTTAGCCACTCCGGCAATCGCATGGTTATTAAACATAAAAGAAATGGAAAAGTTTGTCAATCACAGGCAGGAAAAAACATTCTTAGCCGCGAGCAGGCTTTATGTTAAAATGTCATTCAATGTTCCATATAAAGGATGTTACTTGCAATGAGTAAAATGCAGCCTTCTATTTATATTCTGCTTGCCATATTCCTGTGGAGCAGTCTTGGTATAATTGTCAGACTGTCAGGCGTAGCTGTTCATGTGCTCATTTTTTATT
>JAHILQ010000115.1 GCA_018896985.1 Nitrospinota bacterium | reverse complement strand
GTCTGGCTTATCTCAGGGATTGTAAGTTCCTGTCCGAGTATTGCAGCGCCGGCCATTGCGGATGAAACGCCTGGGATAACTTCGTATTCAATGTTTAACTCCCGGAGCTTTTCTATCTGCTCTGAAATTGCGCTGTAAAACGACGTGTCGCCTGTGTGAAGCCTTACAACTGTTTTACCTGCGCTTACGGCATTTCTTATGATTTCCACTATCTCATTAAGGGTCATCTTTGCAGAGTCGTGGATTTCTGCATTTAAGCCTTTCAGCAGTTCAGCATTCACAAGGCTTCCTGCATAAATGACAACATCGGCATTATCAAGCAGCTTTCTGCCTTTAACTGTTATAAGTTCAGGGTCTCCGGGACCGGCGCCTATAAAATAAACCTTGCTCATTTTTTCACAATTATCATTGAGAAATAGTTAAGGTCTTCTTCTTTGACACTGTTGATATTTTTGAATACCTTTTCATCCTCCATGCCTGCCCTCGATATATATATTGCATTGTTTAGTAAATTCATTTCAGTGAGGGTATGCATTATGCCTTCAAAGACTTTATTAACCTTCATAAGCACTACAGTGTCAAATTTTTCCAGCGTTTCCTTCAGGTTCTCAATATAATTTGCGGGCAGGATTGCGATCTTTTCATCAGCAAGCCCCAGAGATATCTTTGCCTTTGCCGCAGAGGCGTTTATGGAAGAAACGCCGGGTATTACATCTATCTTTAATTCAGGGTTCGATTCAATCAGCCTGTCATATAAATAAAAAAAAGTGCTGTATATAGCAGGATCGCCGATAGTGATAAAAGCGACATCGATTCCTTTATTAAGCCTGCTCAGGATATTTTTTACAGTCTCAGCCCATTTGTTGTCAAGCTCACTATCTTCTGACTGTCTGCTTGTCTTTGTCTTCTTCATCGGGAAATGGGCTTCAATAATCTCTTTATTGTCAAGGCTCAGCGCCTTCTTAACTATTGATAGGGCAAGACTGCTTCCTTCCTCTCTGCCTTTTGGAACGCAGATGCACTTAACTTCCCTGAGAATCCGCGCTGCCTTTAGTGTCAGCAGTTCCGGGTCTCCGGGGCCAACACCTATGACATAGAGTTTTCCTCTCATTACTGTTTCACCCCTGTGATTATAAATACAGGATTTAAGGCGCTCATGTGCCGTTTGCCTGATACAGTCTTTGAGCGTGATACAGAGACTTCAGATACTTCTACAGCGAAGCCTTTATTCTCAAGTGATTTAATTGCCTCATTCAGGGTTTCTATCGTTATTGCATTTATCACAACAATCCCGGATGATATTTTGCTGTTCACAAATTCAATAATATCTTTAATCGTTCCTCCGCTGCCGCCAACAAAAACCCTGTCAGGAACAGGAATGTTTTTTAAAACATCAGGCGCCTGCCCTTTTATTATTTCAATATTGGTTGCGTCAAATTTAATCCTGTTCTCTTTTATGTTTTTAATCTGCTCCTCGTTTTTTTCAACTGCAAACACCTTTAATTCGGGGTATAATTTTGCAGCTTCTATTGATACAGAACCTGAGCCTGCGCCTATGTCCCATAGCACGCCTTTTTGAGGAAGTCTCAACTTGTGGATGGTTACTGCCCTTACTTCATCTTTAGTTATGAGCCCTCGCGAATGCATAATCTCATCCTCTGTTAGCCCAAATCTGACATCCTCTGTCATTGCGGCTTGTCCGCAATCTTTCTTCGGCTCTTCCGGCAGTTCAGAAGGATTCCCGACAAGCGGGAATGACATTGATGGGGGCTTCTCATTTTTCAGGATCACCACATTCGGTTCCGCAAACAACATCCCTGCAATCTCTTCAGGTGTTGCCTCTGTGATGTTTTCGTCAGGATACCCAAGCCTTTCGCAAACAAACATTTTAGAGGCTGAAGGCTGAGGGTTGAAGGCCGATGATTTTAACATCTCTTTTGCAATGGTTGCCGGATTGTTTTCTTTATCAGTAAGGATGGCAATCTTATTATGCCTTTGAAGTAAATACGGAATATCATCCAATTCGTACGGCAGCCTTCTTCTTTTTTCAGGATCAGGACCTCCGTGAAGACTCATTAAAAATGCGTTATCCCATGATTCTTTTATCCGTGAAAATGCTATCTGGATGCTTGATAAATCAGGAAGTATCTCTACAATTTCTTTTCCGAATTCCCTGACAGCCCTTCTGCCGATTCCAAAAAATGTAGGATCGCCTGAGGCGAGGAGTACAATAGAACGAAAGTTTAAAAGCTCAGAAGCTCGGAAGTCTTTTGTTTGTGCACTTCCGTACTTCTGCACTTCTGCTCTGATAAAATTAATTGTCTCTTCCACATTGTTTATAACCTTTATCTTATCCTTAACTTCCTCATATTCTTTATATCCCTTAAAAACCTCAAAGAGCCTTTTGGATGCAAGGATGATTTCAGAAGCCAAAATAATTTCCCTTGCCCTTTTATCAAAGGGTCTGTAACCTATTCCTACGACATTAATTTTAGTCATACTTATTGAGCGTAAATAATTTTTCTTTCGTTAATCCCCATTTTCTTCATCTACACTGACTTTTTGTTTGACCGTCTTAAGATATATGTGTCCATAAGCCAACCCTTTTTCTTTTTAGCTTCACTCTTTAATTTTTTAATATCGTCAATTACATCTTTTAACTTCCCCGAAATTAAGATTTCATCCTCGGTCCCTAAATAGCTTCCCCAGTAGATATCAATATTCGTATCTTGGAAACGTTTAAAGGCAGAATAGGAATCCAACAATACAATGACATTTGTAACTTCGTCAGTTGAATATTCTTTTAGTTTTCTGCCAGTAGTAATCACGATTGACTCCCCTATCCGGTTGAGTGGGATTTTATGTTTTGCAGCCAGGACCTGAATACTGGTTATTCCTGGTATCGCCTCGTACTCAAAATTTATTGCTCCTCCTTTAAGTATGTGTTGCAGCATTTCTAAATGCCCATCATATAACGAAGGGTCGCCCCAGACAAGAAGAGCGCCATTTTCTCCCTCCTTCATCTCGTTTTTGATCAATCCGGCAATAACTGCTGCTGTTTCCTGGCGCCATACCTTAATCTCCTCTACATAGGGATTACCGCCCTTTTTACGCTTGGGAATCCTGGCAACCACAATTCTATATTTCCCGCTTTCCAGATATCTTTCTAATACCTTCTTTCTCATTTTGAGAAAATCCTTACACCCTTCTCCCTCTTTTTCAAGAAGGAAAAAGACATCTATTTTTCTCATTGTGTTTATCGCCTGAACAGTAAGGTAATCAGGATCACCAGGCCCAATCCCAATAAGATATACTTTATTCATCCTTCACCTCCTTTCATTTCCGTCACTCCGATTATCTCAAGATATTCCTCGTTCTTTGTCTGTGTTCTGCATTTCAATACTCTATGCCTTTTCTTGCTTTAACCCCTTCTTTAAAATAGTGTTTGATCTCCCTCATCTCTGTTACAAGGTCTGCTTTTTTTATAAGTTTTTTATCCGCATATCTGCCTGTTATAATCACCTCGGTCTCCGGAGGCTTTCTATCAAGCAGTTTCAGCACATCATCTGCGCTAATAAGTCCGTAGTAAACAGCAATATTTATCTCATCCAATATCACCATGTCATACTGTCCTGACAGGAGCGCTTTTTTTACATCTCCAAGCCCTTTTTTCGCAGATGTCTTTTCGGATGGGGTAAGGACTTTTGCCCTCAGAAAACCGGTTCCGTACTGCCTTATGGTTATAAGGTCTTTAAATCTTTTCAGCGCCTTATGTTCGCTGCATATTCTTTTTTTTATGAACTGTCCTACGAATACCTTAAGCCCTGCGCCTGCCGCCCTCAAGGCAAGACCAAGGGATGCAGTGGTTTTGCCTTTGCCATTGCCTGTATAGACTTGTATATAACCTTTACGCATAGCGGTACTCATACTGCATCTGCTGCAGAGAGCCTTCTCTTAGAAGATATGGAACTTTATCTTCGGATATCAGTTTAAAGGCATATTTTATCATCTCTTTGTAAAACTCGCAAAACTCCGCTTTTCTGTACATATTGCCCCTGGCATACATCTCAGCAGGGCATGGCGAGCCGCATATGTGTCTGAAGTCGCATGTGTTGCATTCATCGATTTTCTCCACAGACCTTGCTCTGATTGTTTTAAACGGCTTTGAGTTCATCGCCTTTTCAATTGATGTCTTGAAGATATTTCCCCCTGAGAATTCCTTGAAGCTGATAAACTCGCCGCAAGGAACCATGTCACCGCTTGCAGTGATTGTAAGAAATGTCCTGCCTCCGCCGCAAGGAGAGATGTCACACATCATGCGTCTGGCAGCAGGTGATATTATCGCTAAAATAACATTTGCAAAATTGCCTACAACTATCTGCCTGCCGGATTTTTTTGTAAGCTCTATTGCCGTTTCAACTGCCCTGATCAACTCTTCCGCAAACTCCTTTTCATCAGGTTTCTGTTTCAATGCCTGTTTCTGTGTCACCCGGACAGGGTTTAAAAGTATGCACGGCACTCTTTTCTTATGAAGAAATCTTACATGCTCCGAAAGCTTTTTGACATTGAATTTTGTGACAGTCGAGATTACATTCAACCCTTCATAGCCTTTAAACCAGTCTAATGCCTGAACAGCTTTATCAAAATTGCCTCCGCCTTTTGCCGTTACCCTTGAGAGATTGTTTGTATGAGCATCGGGTGCGTCAAGTGATATGCCTACGCCAACCCTGTATTTTTTCATAAACTCCACATCCCCTTTTTCGAGAAGGAGTGCATTTGTCTGAATACCAAAAACGAATTTACTGCTGAATTTTTTTATGGAGGCAAACAGTATATCTTTTACCAACAGCGGTTCAGCAGCGTGAAAGACGATTACAGGTTTTTTTCTTAAATCCTTGAAATGTACTGCAATCTTTTCCAATACTGTATTGAGTTCTTTTCCTGTCATCTGGCTGCCGTGTTTTCTTATCTCAGCCGGGATGTAACAATAAGTACAGTTAGCATTGCATCTGTCAGTAGGGTCTATGTATACGCAGTTTAAATCCGTATTGAATCTGAAGTCGCGAAGCTCTTTATCAAGGTGTGCCCTTTTATTTTTGTACAGCGTTATCAGGTCTTCCGTCAGCAGGAAATCGCTTTCGCCATTTTTGGGTATAAGTCCCCAGAACACATTATCAGCATCGAGGACAAGCTTCCAGTCAGTGTTAATATCAGAAAAAGAAAGACCTCTCGGTTGCGAGTTGTACCGACTTTGATTCCCCTTCATATCTCTCTCTCCTTTTAATTAAATTGAGCAGTAGAGCAACGGAGCGGCAGAGCAGCAGTTTTAACTTATTCCATACTACTGCTGCTCTACTGCGCTACTTGCTGCTGCTCTGTCTATAACGGCATTTTCTTGTTGGGGACGTCCCCATACATCACGAAATGGGTCAAGCCGTTAGCTGTCTTTACGCATTTGAGATGGTACGATATGACGTTGGTCTTTGCCCCGTTAGAAGCATCGCTTCTAACGGGGTTTGCCTTCTCGTAGAGTCGAGTCTCCGACTTTTTAGCCCTGTTTTTGGGACTATTCAAATTTCTTCACCTCCTTTCACTCACGATCTGAGAGTTTTCAGTATCTCTCTTCTTGCCTCACCGATGGTGAGAGGGATTTTTCCAAACGGCATATTGTCTTCATGCCTTAGTTTGTATATTAATTCCGCAATCTGGGGGAGCCGCAGCTTCACATTCGCCATCTCATCCGGAGCTGTAAACACTTCCTCGGGAATCCCTCCCCTGACTATGCGGCCTTTACTTAGAATATAAAGCCTGTTGAGGAATAGGGGCACAAGGTCTACGCTGTGAGTAGCCATGACGATTGTAACGCCCTTATCCTTGTTCAGTCTTGTGAGAAGATTCATCATTTTATATTCTCCCATGGGATCTAATCCGGCTGTAGGCTCGTCAAGAAGCAGTATCTCATGCCCCATTGCCAGAAGCCCTGCAATACAAATCCTTTTCTTCTGTCCGAAACTCAGATTGTGGATAGACTTCTTTGCATATTCTTCCATTTCAACATCCTTAAGAGCAGCGTTTATACGGTTTATGACCTCATCTTCCTTGAAGCCCATGTTTATCGGGCCGAATGCCACATCCTCAAATACAGTAGGAGCGAAAAGTTGGTCATCCGGATTTTGAAAGACGAGTCCGACTTTCCTGTAAATCTCTTTTGGAGAAAGTTTTTTAATGTCTGTCCCGTCAAGATAAGCGCTGCCTTCAAAATCTTTCATTAAGCCGTCCATTATTTTAAGTAGTGTTGTTTTCCCTGAGCCGTTTGATCCCAGTATGCCGATAAATTCTCCATGTGATACATCAACCGCTATATCGGACAATGCCTGAGTCCCGTCAGGATATTTGAATGAATTTATTTGAACAGACAATCTTGTGTCTTTTGTCTGACTTCTGACTTTTAAATTTTCCATACAAGCCCCATTGCAAATATAAATAAAATTGAGGCGGCAACTTCAGCAAGCTTGAATGGTTTATGTTTCAGCATCGGGATGTTGCCGTCATATCCGCGCTGAAGCATTGCAGTTGTTGTGTTCTGGCTGTGTTCAAATGCCTTAAGGATCAAAGAGCCTGACAGGGTGCCGAATGAACTCAATCCTCGCCTTATGTTTGAGTAGCCGAGGCGGTTTTTCTGTGCATTGTAGATTACCATTGCGTCCTCAAGAAGGACAAAAATATATCTATAGGCAAACATCAATATCTCTATAAACCCTTTTGGAATCCTGAACCATGACAGACCTGCCATTATCTCTGTAAAAGGGGTAGAAAAACCCAATAAAGCGACAACAGAGACAGCCCCTAAAATTCTGCTGCCGATTTGCAGTCCGTCCATAAGCCCGTCTTTGTGTCCTGTTATTGTGATGCCCCATATCTTTATGGAAAACATTGTCTCCTGTCCTGAAAATAGGAATTTAAGCAATATCACAACAGATGCGATAAAAACAGGCTCTGAAAATCTCAGAAGAAAGACCTTAAAAGGTATCTTCATCCTTATACAGAGGCAAAGACTTATGCTCAGTATGAGCAGAGGGAATGCAAGCCCTTTATAACTCAATACCATTGCTAAAATAAAGAGGCTGACGCCAAGTTTTACCCTGGCGTCAACCCGCGAAAGCAAGTGGTCTTTTTTGAAGTATTCGGAGAACAGTTCCATTATTGTTTCCCTTTGTAATGTTATGGATGGGCAGGTTTTCCTGCCCATCCAGCATAAAGTTTAGTCCGTATTCTTTTGCATTTTTTTGATAGCATCGGGTGACTTTTCCACCATAAGTATCCTCCAGTAGTAGCCCCCTGCAAATCCACCCACTGTCCCTGCAAGTAGAAACACAAAGAGGAGAAGGTCCCCTTGATCTGTATTGATGAACGGCTCCCTTGCCTCTCTGCCATGCTCCTTTGCATATTTTTCGACAACTGACTCATCAACGCCCTGCCATTTGTCAGAGGCAGTAACAAATGACGAGTAGGGGGTAGTGAGCAACAGAAATAATATAAGGAAAAAACAAATAACAAATATCTTCCCCGATCTTGTCATTCCGGCTTGTCCGGAATCTTTCCTATTTGTCCGGAATCTCACAGAAGGATTGCCGACAAGCGGCAATGACGGGTTTGTGTATTTTTTTGTGCAGTTATCGAGTTTTCTCATACCGTCACCTCAGCTGCCTTGATTACGCGCATTTTTACAAGCAGGTCAGGTCTCTTTTTATAAAGCAAGACCACCATGCCTGCTGTCATCGCGCCTTCAAGGATTCCCAATGGAAGCTGCGTTGGGATAAAGGCAATAAGAATCTTCCAGAAAAGCGGCAGAAACGGTGAGTCTCCTCTTATGCCCGATGCAAGTTCAACAGATGTCATAAAATAGGTTGCCCAGTCTGCAAAGAGACCAGCCATGAAGCCTGCAATCCAAAGATTAGCTTTTAACGCTCTCAATCCTCTGAATGTTAGATAACCTGCAAAGGAACCCATGATGCCCATAGAAATAATATTGGCTCCCCATGTGGTTAATCCGCCGTGGGCAAGGAATAATGCCTGTATCAGAAGGGCGGCTGATGCAATGACAACACTTATGGCAGGACCAAGTAGTATTGCCGGTATGCCTATTCCGGTAGGATGGGAGCATGTGCCTGCTGTCGGCACAGGCACAGGCATGCATGAGATGATAAAGACTACTGCTGCCATGAGGCCAACGAGCGGTTTAAAAGAGAGGTCGCTATTTGAGAATTTCTTCAGCCTATACAAACCGAATGCCACAAATGGTATGGCAACAGCAAACCAGAGCGCCGCCCAGTTGAAAGGCAGTATCCCCTCTGATATGTGCATTGCATGTGCATCAGAGACAGTGAATAGGGAATAGTGAACAGTGAATAGCGAAAGAATAAATATTTTAGACATTAAGCGTTTAGTTTTCATATTTTTTCTCCTAAAATCTCCATGCAATGCCTGCAAGGATTGCATAATCTGTTTCTGGTTTATTAAGACCTCCCTTGATGCCAAAATCTATATCAAAGTTCTTAGATATGGAATAAATCAAACCGCCCAAAATAAATGCAGGGTCTATGTTTGATGTCTTATCAGGATTCCTCTCCATGCCTATGTTCGCAACTGCCTTGAGGTTCTTAACAACCTCAACCTCTGATGCAAGGGATACATGCCATATCTCTATCCTCTCGTTGTTTCTGTTTTCATTTCTC
>JAHILQ010000114.1 GCA_018896985.1 Nitrospinota bacterium | reverse complement strand
TTCCTGAGGCGATGTGGCTGCTGGAGGTGGAGAATTTTCCTGCGATAGTGACGATGGATGCATACGGAAAAAACCTGCATAATGATATTGCGAAGAAATCGGGTTCAGCGCTAAAGAAACTTATAAAATGACAGTATGTATTTTTTATAAGTCAGGATTTTTTCTGCAGTTAAACTGTTCACTGTTCACTTTTCACTTTCATCATGATATTCATTATGATATTCATTGCCGGTTCAACAGGCTTTGTCGGCGGGCATCTTCTTGAAGGAATTTATCAATAAATGAATTTTTACGTTAGGAGAAGATAGTGGTCTCAACTTGCAAACAGAATCTTCTTTAAAGTAAGATTTTATTATCACTGTGATTCAGGGAGAGAGAAGTATTTTAGAAAGTAGAGGATTTTATGCAGGATATTGTTAAAAATATCATCCAGAAAAATGATTCAAAGATAGTGATGGTTGTTCTTGACGGTCTCGGAGGGCTTCCGATGCACGGCAAGAGCGAACTGGAAGTTGCCGACATTCCGAATCTTGATATGCTTGCAAGGAATTCAGCATGCGGACTGCATACACCCGTGTCTTTCGGCATAACTCCCGGAAGCGGACCCGGGCATCTCGCACTCTTTGGTTATGACACAATAAAATGGCAGATAGGAAGAGGTGTGCTTGAAGCTCTCGGCCTTGGAATAGAATTAAAAAAGACCGATATAGCTGTCAGGTGCAATTATGCGACAATTGAAAATGGTGTTATTAAGGACAGGCGCGCAGGCAGAATACCAACAGAAAAAAGCCGAAAGATTACAGAGAGGCTGCAAAAGAAAATAAGGAAGATTGAAAACGCAGAGGTGATTTTTGCTCCGGGAATGGAACACAGGTTTGCAGTTGTCTTGAGATTTCCCGCGCCGCTGGAAAAGGGCGCAGCAGATATTATGGATACAGATCCGCAGAAAGAGGGAAACCCTCCGGTCAAAGTTACACCGATGTGTCCACAGGCAGAAAAGGTTGCGAAGATTATAGAAAAACTGATAAAGGCGGTGACAGAAATCATCAGGAATCAGGATAAGGCAAACTCTATCCTGCTCAGAGGTTTTTCTCAGGTGCCTGATATTCCGCATTTTGAGGAAGTGTACGGACTTAAATCAGTTGCAATTGCAACTTATCCGATGTACAGGGGGCTTGCAAAACTCATCGGCATGGATGCCCCTGATGTAACAGGCGGAATGAAAGAAGAAATAGATTTTCTTAAGCAGAGTTACAAGAAATATGACTTCTTTTTTGTGCATATAAAGAAGGTGGATTCTTACGGAGAGGACGGCAATTTTAAAGAGAAGGCGGCGGAGATTGAAAGATTTGACCATATTTTGCCGAGGATTCTTGCGCTGGAACCGGAGGTCTTAATTATTACAGGCGACCATTCAACACCATCTTTGCTTAAAGGACATAGCTGGCATCCTGTGCCTGTGATCCTCAGTTCTGCTTATGTCTTTGGAGGACTGTGCAATTCTTTTTCAGAGAGGGAGTGTACCAGAGGAGAACTCGGAATATTCCCAACAGTTAATCTCATGCCATTAGCGCTCGCAAATGCATTGCGTCTCAAGAAATTCGGTGCGTAACTTAGCCATCAGCAATCAGCAGTCAACACCCCCCCAGCCCCCCCTTAGCAAGGGGGGGATTGAGGGGGGGGTAAACTTCTCACCTCTCACTTCTCACTTTTCACTTCTCGACACCCATTGTCACCTTGAGATGGCTGAATTTGATGAGGACAGGGATGCTGTAATACAAAGGGCTAAAGAAGCAGGCATAGATGCTGTTATTACAGTGGGCTCTGATCTGAAAGGCAATATCGGGAGTCTAAGGCTTTCTGAAAAGTATGATTTCATCTACTCATCAGTCGGCATACATCCTCATGATGCAAAGGATTTTACAGAGGAAATATATAATAAAATAAGAACGTGGGCAACAGAATACAGAATTCAGAAGTCAAGTCCCCCCTTACCCCCCTTTTCTAAAG
Source organism: Nitrospinota bacterium (assembly GCA_018896985.1). Classification (GTDB taxonomy): domain Bacteria; phylum Nitrospirota; class Thermodesulfovibrionia; order Thermodesulfovibrionales; family UBA1546; genus UBA1546. Next base: position 748 of record JAHILQ010000114.1, on the reverse strand, counting down.
GGGGGCGGGGGGGGATTACAAATTCTGAACTGATTTCAAAGGTTGTTGCAATCGGAGAGACAGGTCTTGATTATCATTACGATAACTCGCCTCGGGATATTCAGAAAGAGGTTTTCAAAAGGCATCTTCTGCTTGCAAAAGAGCTTGAATTGCCGGTAATCATACACAGCAGGGAGGCAAAAAAGGATACGCTTGAAATACTCGGAGATTCAGGGATAAACAGAGGAGTTTTGCACTGCTTCTCAGGAGACATGGATATGGCGGAGAAGGCTATGGAGATGGGGCTTTACATATCCATAGCGGGGCCGGTGACATTCAAGAATGCAAAGAAATTACGGGAGACAGCAGAGGCAATTCCTGACGATTATCTCCTTATAGAGACGGATGCTCCATATCTCACACCCGAACCGTTCAGAGGTAGAAGGAATGAGCCGGCTTTTTTAGTGAATACTGCTGAAAAAATAGCGGAGATGAGGAGAGTGAGCCTTGAAGATATTGCAAGGATTACAACACTCAATGCAAAACGGCTTTTCAGGATAGGAAAGTCCATTCAGGTCGGAGACTCGACTCTACGAGAAGGGGAGATCGCCTATAAGATAAGAGACAGCCTTTATCTCAATATAACGAACAGATGCACAAACAAGTGCTCGTTCTGTGTGAGGTTTCATAGCGACTATGTGAAGGGGCATAATCTCAGGCTTTCCGCTGAACCGACAGAAGAAGAACTTAAAACAGCGATAGGCGACCC
>JAHILQ010000113.1 GCA_018896985.1 Nitrospinota bacterium | reverse complement strand
ATCGGGGCTTCTTTTCCGCCAAGAACGTTATCTGTCCATTGCGGGCAGAGGGTGAAGCAGGGAATATGATATTTTAAAAGCCATGCAAGATGTTAGCCTGCGTGGAGCTGTTTTGTTATTTCTATTTCCGCATTGTCTATGATGAAGCGTTTTCCGCCTATAAACCTCTTTAAGTAGTATGGAGTTTTAAGGCTGTCTATGCTGACTTTTTTGCCTTTTGAAGATGCATGTATAAAAAGGTCGTTCCCGAGATATATGCCTACATGAGAAGGGAATGAGGCATACGTCCTGAAAAATACAAGGTCGCCAATAGAGAGAGATTCCCTGTCAACGATTTCTCCTTCCTTGAACTGAAGTCTTGCTGAACGCGGGATGGTTATTCCGATGAGGTTGTAAACTTTTTGAACATACGCTGAACAGTCAATGCCCATAATGCTGTTCCCGCCGAATTTATAAGGGATGTTAATAAATTTCTTTGCGAATAATATAAGCCGTTCTTTTGCATTCATCTGAGCTATTTCTTCTGATTCCGAGATATTCTTTATCTCTTCCTCTAAGTTTATTTTTGCAGTTTCAATCTCAGGTTTGGCTTTAAGAAGGAGTTTCTGTCCCGGTTTTAAGGAATCGGAGTCAAGCAGATTGATGTCTTTCAACTCCTCAACATCAACATTGAATTTCTTTGCAATCCTGTTAATGCTGTCGCCTTTTCTGACAGTGTAGGTCTTTGGGCCTGTCTTCTTGACGATTAAGGTCTGGCCTATTCTCAGTTTTGAGGATTTTTTAAGATGATTAAGGCTGCGAATTTCCTTAGCGCTGACCTTGATTTTTTTTGAGACTCCGGAAAGGGTGTCGCCCTTTTTTATTGTATATGTCACATCTGCATTAGCATAAGCTGAAAAAATTAATAATATTGCAGCAACAAGGCAAAATCTTTTCATCTGAGAATCCCCCTCTTTGTCATGCTGGCTTGTCCGGCATCCTTCTTCAAGAAAGATTCCCGACAAGCGGGAATGACATTTTCATTCCCCTTTGTGCCGATTTGTCGACATGAATGTTTCATATTGTTCCTCCTGTCATTATGCAGCCTCTTCCCTTTCAATGTCTCTAAGAGTGGGGAGCCCTGTAAGGTCTTTTAACCCGAAATACTGCAGAAACTCTTTTGTAGTCCCGTAAAGCAGAGGCCTGCCCGGAGCTTCTTTTCTCCCGAGTATCTTTACAAGTTTTCTGTCAAGGAGTGTTTTTACAACTCCGTCTGAATTTACGCTTCTTAATTGTTCTATCTCAGCTTTGATAATTGGCTGCCTGTATGCGATTATTGCAAGTGTCTCAAGGGCTGATGCCGAAAGTTTTGCAGAGGCGCTCTTGACCCTGAATTTCTTCAGAAAGGGAGCATACGCAGTGTTTGTTATCATCTGGTAGCCGTTGGCTATCTCGGTGATCAGGAGTCCTCCGTTTCTTTCTTTGTAGTCTGTCATAAGCTCATCCATAAATTTTTTAAGTTCAGTCTCCTGCATCTCAGTGACATCCTTCAAAGACGACAACATTACAGGCTCGCCTGAAAGAAAAAGAATTGCTTCAAGCAAATATTTTTTATCTCTGTCTTCCATACAAATTATAGAACTATACCAAAAAATGCCGATAAATTCAATTAATTTAATACAATACAGTCTGGAATAGGAACTTCAGTTCTGAATTTGCATGCTTAGAGTAGATTTTGTAACTAAAAATATTATAAACTGTAAACATAAAATTCAAAGAGGACATTAAACAATGGAAGACCACGGGCAGAAGGTTTTGAAGGTTGAAAAGATTAACGATACTGACTGGATATTACAGATACGAAAGGAAAAGGAATGAGCGAATTCACAGAAGACCAGCTTCAGCGATACAGCCGTCACATTATTCTTCCTGAGGTTGGCGGAAAAGGACAGAGAAAACTGCTCGCCGCAAAGGTCTTTATTATTGGAGCAGGAGGATTGGGATGCCCTGTCGGCTACTATCTTGCCGCTGCCGGCATCGGGACAATAGCGATGATAGATAATGATGAGGTTGAGTTAAGCAATCTTCAGAGGCAGATAGCTCATAGTGTCAAGACACTCGGAAAACCTAAAGTTGAATCTGCAAAAAATACCTTTGAGTCATTGAATCCTGATGTGAATGTTATTGCGCTTAAGCAGAGGATTTCAAAAGATAACATTATGGATCTGATAAAAGATTACGATATTGTGATTGACTGCAGCGATAATTTTCCTACGCGGTATCTTGTCAACGATGCCTGTGTAATGGCGGGAAAGCCGCTTGTCAGCGGCGCAGTCCTGAGATTTGAAGGACAGGTTACAACGATTATTCCCGGAGAGGGTCATTGCTACAGGTGTCTATTTGAAGAAATGCCTCCGGCAGGCCTTGTGCCGTCAGTCCAGGAAATTGGTCTTCTCGGAGTGCTGCCAGGAGTCGTAGGCGGCCTTCAGGCAACAGAGGTGTTGAAGCTTATACTCGGCAAAGGGGATGTTTTAAAAAATGAATTGCTGATTTATAATGCGCTAAAGACAACTTTCAGAAAAGTTAAAGTCCCTAAAAATCCTGATTGTCCTGTATGCGGTAAAAATCCTACAATTACAGAACTTCTTGATTATGACGCTGAATACTGTACTATGCGCTAAGGTTGAGTACAAAAAAGCGTTCTCTTCGTGCCTGCCATAAAAATGACTTGAACTGTATTTTCGGACTGCGTTTTCACCCTTGCCAGACGAGTTCAGATGTGAGATGATTTAAATATTCATAATTCCTTCAAATTTATATGCGATTATGTAGCACTCGCATGAAGTGAGGAGATGATGAAGCAGAAGATGGGCGAAGGACAGCAGATGCCGATGATGCAGGAAATGAAAGGCAAGATGAAATGCGGAATGATGATGCCTATGCCGCCGGAGACAAATAAGGAAGAGCAGAAAGACGCTCCTCAAAAAAATGAACCTCCAAAATCAGAACTTCAACAGCACAAGCATTAATAGATATCAGGCTTTATGGAGGAATGAATGAAAGTAATTGACCCTGTCTGCAACATGACAATTGAAGATGTGAACGCTGCGGGCGTATCGGAATATAAAGGGAAGAAATACTATTTCTGTTCAACTCACTGCAAGGGGAAATTTGACAAAGATCCTGAAGCATATATAGGAGAAAGAGCAAAGGAAGCTGTACAAGCATCCATCCCCTCTCCGAAAGGAACAAAATATACATGCCCGATGGACCCCGAGGTTGTTCAGGATAAACCCGGAGCTTGCCCGAAGTGCGGGATGGCTCTTGAGCCTCTTGTCCCAACGATAGCAATAGCAAGGACTGAGTGGACATGCCCGATGCATCCTGAGGTTGTGAGTGATGCGGCAGGAAGCTGTCCGATCTGCGGGATGGCCCTTGAACCGAGGACTGTTCTGCCGGTGGAAGAGGAGAACCCCGAGTTAGTGGATATGAGAAGGCGGTTTAAGGCAGGACTCATTCTTACTATCCCGCTTATTATAATTGCCATGAGGGGAATGATTCCCGTGATAAATATAGAGGGCATCCTTCCTCCGACTTTATTAAATTTACTTGAACTCTTACTTGCTACGCCTGTTGTGCTATGGGGAGGATGGCCGTTTTTCGTTCGAGGCTGGCAATCAATCATAAATAGAAACCTTAACATGTTTACATTAATAGGGCTTGGCGTTGGAGTAGCTTACATATACAGCGTTGTTGCGGTGCTTCTGCCCGGCATATTCCCTGTCTCCTTCAGAAAAGAGGGGGGCGAAGTGGGAGTCTATTTTGAGGCTGCGGCAGTTATTGTGATACTTGTGCTACTCGGTCAGGCGCTTGAATTAAAGGCGCGCAGTAAAACAGGGGCAGCGATTAAGGCGCTTCTGGGTCTTGCACCCAAAACAGCCCGACGCATAAAAAATGGAATAGAAGAAGACGTCTCCCTTGAGCATGTAAAGATAGATGATATTCTCAGGGTGCGGCCCGGCGAAAAGATACCTGTTGACGGCGTTGTAATTGAAGGAACAAGCTCGGTTGACGAATCAATGGTTACAGGGGAGCCGATCCCTGTGCAGAAACAAAATGGAGATCGTGTAATCGGCGCAACTGTTAACGGAACCGGCATGCTTATAATGAAGGCTGAAAAGGTTGGCGCTGATACCCTGCTTTCACAGATTGTTAATATGGTTGCAGAGGCGCAGAGAAGCCGTGCGCCCATTCAGAAACTCGCAGATATTGTTGCAGTTTATTTTGTTCAGATTGTTATAGCAGTCGCAGTTCTTACCTTCGTTGTATGGGCATGGATAGGGCCTGAGCCCAGAATGGCACACGCAATCATCAACGCAGTGGCAGTCTTTTAATTATAGCCTGTCCATGCGCCCTTGGTCTTGCAACACCTATGTCCATAATGGTAGCAATGGGGAAAGGTGCAATGGCAGGCGTGCTTTTCAAAAATGCAGAGGCGATTGAGGTGATGAGGAAAATTGACACGCTTGTAGTGGATAAGACAGGAACACTTACCGTAGGCAAACCTAAACTCATAGATGTAATCCCGGCAGATGGATTTGACGGAAAAACAATACTTCATTTTGCTGCAAGCATTGAGCGCGGAAGCGAACATCCCCTTGCATCTGCAATCGTAAAAGGGGCAGAAGAAAGAGGTATAAGCCTTACTGATGTTGAAGAATTTGAATCTGTAACAGGGAAAGGGGTTGCAGGCATGATTGAAGGACATAAGGTAGCGCTTGGCAACCTCAAACTTTTTGATGACCTCGGGATTGACACTGCCGAACTGTCCCTGAATGCCGAGTCAATGCGGAGAGAAGGGCAGACAGTAATGTTTATTGCAGTGGACGGTAAGGCAGCCGGACTTTTAGGAGTTGCTGACCCTATAAAGGAAACAACGCCGGAGGCTATAGATTTTCTCCAGAAGGAAGGAATCAGGGTTCTTATGCTTACAGGAGATAACCGCACTACAGCGGAGGCTGTATCAAAGAAGCTCAATCTTGACGATGTAATTGCAGAGGTGCT
>JAHILQ010000112.1 GCA_018896985.1 Nitrospinota bacterium | reverse complement strand
TGCTTTGCAGCATAATCTAACACAGCCAATATATCTTCTTTGGTGAGGTCATATTCAGACATAACTTCTTCGTAAGTCATTCCACCAGCCAGCTTACCAATAATTAAGTCCACAGGAACACGGGTTCCCTTTATAACAGGCCTTCCAAAACGGATTTTTTCATCTACTGTAATCCTATAAGCAATTTCCATAGTCATCACCTCCTGCTAAATTATAGCAGATTAAGGCTTTTAAATCTTTGTTTTTGTTCGCTGTTAGCCGTCCGTTACAGGCAATCTTTTTCATTTAATGGTCGCTGCTGTTCATGCTCACTAATTAGGTAACTCTTTTGGTACGATAAACACTAAAGGAGGCCCTAATGCAATATTCAAGTCAGGTTATAGTAAAGCGTTGGATTCCCATTCCCTTTTGACAAATATTGTCATTCGTAGCCCTTCAAACCCACACAAATAGCAGAGGCAACCTTCCCGATTTCATGTGTTAAATATATCAGAACACCATATCAGTGTCAATCATTTCTCTATATGATCTATGTCTGTTTTTGCAGTATGCTATAGCTTACATCTTACCAGAGGCAGACTTTAATCTCAAACAATGCTGCAACAAAAAAGCTAAAGAACCGCTATCTCGTACTTCTCCTGATGAAGGACATTGCTCTCTTTAATAATTACCTTAATGCCGTATCTGTTTTCAATATCTTCAAGGCCAAGCCTCTCTTCATCAGACAGGAGTTCCGCGACAGAAGGATGGGCAGTAATGATTATCTTTTCGCTGCCATGCATCGCAAGCTTGCTTATATCCCTGAATATCTCATAACAGAGCGTGCGCGGAGATTTCACAAATCCCTTCCCCTCGCAGTAAGGACACGGCTCACAGAGAGTCCTGCCGAGGCTTTCCCTTACTCGCTTCCTTGTCATCTGTATAAGGCCGAGTTCTGATATGTGCAGGATTGTGTTTTTAGCCCTGTCTTTTTTCATCGCCTCAACAAATGCATTAAACACTTTTTCCCTGTTTCCCAGTTTTTCCATATCAATGAAGTCAACTATTATTATTCCGCCGAGATTCCTCAGCCTTATCTGGTATGCTATCTCCTTTACAGCCTCAAGATTTGTCTTTAATATCGTGTCCTCCAAACCGTCCTTGCCGACAAACTTCCCTGTATTGACGTCTATTACAGTCATCGCCTCTGTCTGATCAGTCACGATATAGCCTCCTGACTTGAGCCAGACCCTTCTGCCGAGCGCCCTTGAGATATCCAGTTCTACACCGAATGCATCAAATATCGGTTCCTGTCCCTCATAGAAAACTATCTTGTCAAGGAGCTTTGGGAAATATGTCCTGACAAATTCCTTTATCCTTTCATACTCCTCGGCAGAATCAATAACAAGTCTCTCAACCTCCTGCGTAAGCAGGTCTCTGACGCTTCTGAACACAAGATCAAGGTCGCTGTAAAGTAGAGAAGGCGCTGTTACCTTTTCTTTTTTCCTCTGTATGTTTTCCCACAGCAGAATAAGAAAATCCAAATCCTTTTTCAGTTCTTCTTCGCTGCATCTTTCGCTGGCAGTTCTGATTATAAGCCCATAACCTTTCGGCTTTATTGTTTCTGCGATTGTTTTTAACCGGGTCCTCTCCTGTTCATCGGCAATTCTCCTTGAAATGCCTACATGCTCAACATTCGGCATAAGCACCAGATAGCGGCCCGGCAGCGTGATGTATGATGTCACGCGCGCGCCTTTGCTGCCTATAGGGTCTTTTGAGACATGGACGAGGATTTCCTGCCCGGACTGAATGAGGTCTTCTATGGCAAGATCCGACCTGCCTTTGCGCGAGATAAATTCAACGGAATCGCCTTTTTCTTCCTCTTCAAGAAACGGAGCGTACTCTTCAATGTCAGCCCTTATGTCAGCAACATAAAGAAACACCGCCCTTTCAAGCCCGATATCAATAAAGGCAGACTGCATTCCCGGAAGTATCTTGACAACCTTTCCCTTGTAGATATTGCCGACAAGACTTGCATCGCGCTTCCACTCAATATAGAATTCAACTACCTGCCCGCCTTCAAGGAGAGCTACTCTTATTTCTTCATGTGTTGCATTAATCAGGATTTCGCTAACCATGTTATATTCCTTTCCAGTCGTTGCGACTCGATTTCGAGAGGCAGCGACCATTCGCCCTTCCAGCTCGTTGCGAGTCGATTCCGACCGTACATCGCAACCCTTGTTATATCAAGTTCTTTATATGATACACCGAATACCTCAGGGAGTATCTCGCTAAGCTTTACTTTTTTATCCTTTTTATCCTTGCTGTCAACCAGCGTAAGCCTCACAGTTTTATTATCTATAACTGAAATGTCTTCCACTCCTGCAATTTCTAATTTTTGCTCCAAATACCTTTTAGCCGCTGCTGAGTCATCACAGATTATTTCGTATTCGTACCGTGATATGAAACTGCTCAGGGACGGCTCCTTGTCAGGCATTAAGGCTTGGTCATTTATTTTTAAGCCTTCCGGCAGAACAGAATTCATCCTCGGTATAAAATAGTCTATATCAAACGGCGGTGTTATCTCCATATCAAAGTATTCTCTGATGCCTGCTATGCCAACGCCGAGAGCAGGCCCGAAAGACACCCTTGGTGATGGATGAAATCCCTGCGAATACCTCATTGGTATCTCTGCCCTCCTCATTGAGCGGAATATCGCTGTAACAAGTTCAAGATGGGATAGATATTTCAAAACACCTGCTTTTGAGAATTCTACGCGGATTCTGACGCTGGATGCATGATGCATGATACCCCCCCCCTTAATTCCCACCTTACTAAGGGGGGATAGAGGGGGGTTGTATTCTTTATCCTGTATCCTGTATCCTGCATCCTGCATCTGTTCTTTACACTTCAGCCCGCACGCATGACAAACCTTTCTGCAGTCAGATGTTTTTTCTCCTGAAATTGCCCTCTGATATTCCTTGCAGAGGAAGTCTTTATTTACCCCTGTATCAATAATGTCCCACGGCAGCCTTTCATCTACGCCGTAAGTCTTTTCTGCATATGCTGCTGCATTTATGCCTGTCTCTTCCATTGCCTGAGTCCATTTCTGAAAATCAAATATCTCTCCCCACGCATCAAGCCTGCATCCCAAAGACCACGCCTTTTCTATTAAAGGAGAAAGCCTCTCATCTCCCCTCGCAAAAACTGCCTCAAGAAAACTCATGTCTTCCCTGTGCCCCTTAAACTCAAATCTCTTTTTCCTGAATATCTCTTTCAGAAACTGCATCTTCTTTTTTATGCTCCCAATATTCTCCTGACCATGCCACTGAAACGGCGTATGGGGTTTTGGGACAAATGGAGAGACGCCCACATTTATTTTTACATGCCTTCCTGTGTGCGATTTTGCGATTCTTAAAGCCTTCATTATCATCTCAGGTATTGCCTGTATATCCTCATCGGTCTCGGTCGGAAGCCCTACCATAAAATACAGCTTGAGATTCTGCCAACCTTCTTCAAAAAGCGCATTAAGGCTTCTCTCGTAATCTTCCTCTGTGAAGTCTTTGTTTATGACATTACGCAGTCTTTCAGTCCCGGCCTCTGGAGCTATTGTAAAGCCTGTTTTCCTGACGCTCTTTATCTCCTTAAGGATGTCTCTATCAACAGCGGCAACCCTTAACGAAGGCAGTGAGAGTGAAATTTTTTTATCAGAAAACCGGCTGTTGAATTCCTTAAGCAGAGGCAAAAGGCATGAGTAGTCTCCTGCGCTCAAGGATGTGAAGGAGACATCTTCGTATCCTGTATTCCTGAGAGAGTTTTCGGCAATTTTCAGGACATTCTCAGGGCTTCTTTCACGAAGCGGCCTGTAAATCATCCCTGCCTGGCAGAACCTGCATCCCATTGTGCAGCCCCTTGATACCTCTACATTCACCCTGTCATGGACAATGGATGTATATGGGACAATCGGAGTCTCTGGATATGGCGATGAATCGAGAGATTCAATAAAACGGCGTTTGACTACAAATCCCCCCGCCCCCCCTTTGCTAAAGAGGGGCGGAGGGGGATTATGAACAGAGGGCACATACATCCCTTCAATCTGTGAAAGGGCTTTTAAGACAGATTCCCTTTTTCCATCCCCTTCTTTTTTCCATCTTCTGTATGTCTCTAAAATTTCTATAACCGCTTCTTCACCGTCTCCGATTAAAAATGCATCTATGAAAGGAGACATTGGCAGTGGATTCACAGTGCAGGGGCCTCCTGCGATTATCAGCGGCCAGTTTCCTTCCGCCCTTTCTTCGCTCTTTATCGGGATTCCTCCGAGATGAAGCATATTAAGGACAGTTGTGTACGAAAGTTCATACTGAAGGCTGAATCCGACAACATCAAAATCCTTGAGCGCTCTTTTTGTCTCAAGAGAAGAAAGCAGGATGCCTTTATTCCTCATCTCCTCTTCCAGATCAAGCCATGGGTGGAATACTCTTTCAGCAGAGGCGTATGGAAGGTCATTGATTACCTTATAGAGGATTCTCAGCCCGAGGTGCGACATCCCGATATCATAGATGTCAGGAAAGGATAGGGCGACTCTAATCTCTGCCTCTTTCCTGAGCGAGTTTACCTCGTTATCTATGTATCTGCTTGGTTTTTGAAAAAGCGAAAAATTCACATTTTAAGGATAACATAAAAGAGGGATTACAGACAGAAAGAGTCACCTGTATGTATAATAATCTCATGTTCATAGTTGGCCTTACAGGCAATTACGGCATGGGGAAGAGCGCTGTGCTTCAGATGTTCCGGGAGCTTGGCGCTGTCACAATTGATGCTGACTGGGTTGTGCAACAGCTTCTCAGGGAAAAACAAGTCCACAAAAAGATAAAAACGCTTTTGGGCGCAGGTGTATTTAATAAAAAAGGCGCTCTTGACAGGAAAAAGGTTGCTGAGAAAATATTCAGAAATAAATCACTGCGGATTAAGCTTGAAGACCTTCTTCATCCATTAGTCTTTGAAAGGATTGACGATTTCTTTAGAAAAACTAAAAACGGAAGTAAGGTGTTTATTATTGAAGCTCCTTTGATATTTGAGAGGGGATACGAAAGCAGGTTTGATAAGATGATTGCTGTATTCACCAAAGAAATCACCACAATTAACAGGCTGTCCATGCTTGGCATATCGCCAAAGGATGCAATTGAAAGGCTCAAATGCCAGCTTCCGATAAAAGAAAAGATTAAAAAGTCTGATTTTGTGATTGATAACAGCATGAACCCTGAAAAGACAAAAAAACAGGTTACAGCGGTTTACAAAGAACTCTTAAAAGAGGCAAAAGCCAAAAATCTTATTCTTGAAGGCAAGGTGGACAGGGTTGCAAAAATCCTCGGAAAGCCTTTTTCAATAGAAGGGACAGTTATTAAAGGCGCTGGAAGGGGAGAAAAGCTCCTTCATACTCCCACTGCAAATATTTCATTTAAGGGCTATTCTCCCAAAGAGGGTGTTTATGCGGTAAGGGTCGCAATTCTCAAAGGGCAGGTGTCAGGTATCAGGTATCAGGGGAAAAATAACCTATCCCCTAGCACCTTGCACCTAGCCGCTAAGACCTTCAACGCCGTTGCCAACATCGGTAAGAACCCGACATTCGGCGCGTCAGAATTAAGTTTTGAGGTTCATATTTTTAATTTCTCAGGAAATCTTTTAGGCAAAAAACTTAAGGTGCATTTTATAAAGCGTATCCGTGATGAAAAGAAATTTCCGAATGCAAAGGCGCTTGAGGCGCAGATTAAAAAGGATATTAAAAAAGCAAAGGAAATTTTGGGATGAAAAAACCTGAATTGCTTGCGCCTGCCGGAGATTTTGAGAAACTTAGGACAGCCATTCATTATGGAGCTGATGCCGTCTATCTTGGTGATTCAAGGTTCAGCCTCAGAGGTAAGGCAGGAAACTTTGAACCTGAAGAATTGAAAGAAGCAATAAGCTATGCTCACGCCAGAAATAAAAAGGCTTATGTCACAGCAAACATCTTCCCTCATAACACAGACTTAAAACAGATGGAAGAATATATAGGGTTTCTTAAAGATGCAATGCCTGACGCAGTGATACTGTCTGACCCCGGGTTTTTCATGATGTTCAAAAAAAGCGCTCCTGAGATTGCAACCCATGTAAGCACACAGGCGAATATCACAAACAGCGAAGCAGCAAGATTCTGGGAGAATCTCGGCGCAAAGAGGCTTGTGCTTTCAAGAGAACTGACGATAGATGAGATTAAGGAGATTCGCTCTAAGGTAAAAATTGAACTGGAGGTCTTTGTTCACGGCTCTATCTGCATTTCATATTCAGGAAGATGTTATATAAGCAGTTTTCTTGCATCAAGGAGCGCAAACAGGGGTGAATGCACGAATTCATGCAGGTGGAACTATACCCTAATGGAAGAAAAAAGGCAGGGAGAGCACTTCCCCGTATTTGAAGATGACAGGGGGACTTATATCATGAGCTCAAAAGACCTCTGCATGATAGAACATCTGCATCTTCTGATAGATGCCGGCATAGACAGCTTCAAGATTGAAGGAAGGATGAAGGGCATAAATTATGTTGCCGGTGTCGTAAAGACTTACAGTGAGGCAGTAGATTCCCTCGGAAATGGGAAATACGCTGTTAACCCACGATGGCTCAGGGAGCTTTCAATGTTCTCAAGCAGGGGATACACAACAGGGATGTTCTTCGGCAAGCAACCTGATAACGACTATAACTTTGACGGCGAAAGCTACAGAATGAGCCATGAGCTTGTCGGGATTATCCTTGAAATTAAAGACGGGATTGCAAAGGTTGAGCTTAGAAACAGGCTTGATATGGGAGATGCCATAGAATATCTTTCGCCGGGACTTGAGGAGAAACTGTTTGCTCTTGAATCAATGAAAGATGCTGATGGAATGGATATTACAACTGCGAGAAATGAGAATATTGTTTTTATGCCTGTGCCCGTAGGCGTAAGGCCGAATGACCTTATAAGAAGGGCTAAGAATTTCAGAAGGGCTTCTTCGTATTCAGGATAAAGAGTTGAAAACATCAGACTGACACTTCACTCAGCCCTAAATTCAACATCTTGCTTTTCTCGCTTTATATATCTGTTGGGATGAGCGTGTTTTTCATCCACCTTTATGTAAGCAAGTTCAAAAGAACATTGAAAAAGCTCTATTACATATCTGTTGCCGCCTTGGTTTCTGCTTATTGTGGGGAAAGGGAATCTGCTCGGAGTTGTCGCCAACAAACCATACGGCCCATGTCCTGTCTGCATTCGAGAAGTTTATGAATAAAGCAGGCTAAGGGTCAATCACAATTTTTACATTCAAACATTTGTAGCTGCCGAGAATTTCCAGAAATCTCTTTACGGAAGAATGCAAATTCTTCTTTGACACAGCCTTAAAAAGCAGGGAATACTCCTTTCCCCCCTTTTTGGTGGGCGTGACTGAAGGACCAAGAACCTCTAAAGCCTTATTGCCTGAAAGTATCTCCCTGATTGCCTTTTCTGTCCTGGCTGTATCGCAATCTCTGCCATTAAAAGTTATTAATGCCAGCTTTGAAAACGGAGGATATAACATTTCTTTTCTCTTTTCTAATTCTTCATCGCAGAAGGAAGCATAGTCATGGTTTTTAAGATGCCTGAAGATATAGTTCTGCGGCATCCTTGTCTGAATGAAAAGCGAACCGCCGGGTTTTATCTTGTCGGTAATGCCGTACATCTCATGGAATGTCCTTTCAGCAGAGCGGAAGTCAGGCTGATTCAGATAGCTGTCAGCATTTAGCACTGCCGCCATTCCTAATTTTTCTGAACTGTGCAGCCTTTTTGTAAGAAGCTTTGTCCCAAGGATTATGGGTTTGCCCTCTGTTATATCAGAGAGGTCTTCGGGAATGCGTTTCCTCTTAAGCATGTCACTGTCAATTCTCAGCGGCTCAATATCAAATATCTTTTTAATATTTTCTTCCACCCGTTCTATGCCGGAGCCTGTTGGTTCAAGAGAAAAGCTTCCGCATCTTCTGCACTTCTCAGGAGAAGCGGCTACGGCTCCGCAGTAGTGGCATCTCAGAGACTTATCACCCTTATAGAACATAAGCGGAATGTTACACTTGCCGCATGTCTCGGTGCAGCCGCATTCCTTGCATGTGAGCATGGAATAGCCTTTCCTGTTTATCACAAACATTATTTTCTCGCTCTTCCTGATAGAAGACAGCGCTTCATTTATAACTGTCTTTGAAAGATTAGGGGCCGGCTGACGTTCATTCCTCATGTTAAGTATTCTTATCTTCGGGCGCTCGGTTTCGAGTCGATGCGACTGGGAATATACGTCAGGCCTGATAAGCGTGTATTTATTCCGTTTTGAATTATAAACGGATTCTATTGAAGGGCAGATTGAGGATAATACTACCGCAGATTTTTCAAGATAGCCCCGCATAACGGCAATATCCCTTGCACTGAATCTCAGGCCTTCTTCTGTCCTGTATGAACTGCTGTGCTCCTGCATAACTGAAATAAGAGATACATTTTTCAACGGCGCAAAGACTGCCATCCTTGTGCCGAGGACAACATTGCATTTGCCTGAAATGATTTTTTCCATAGCCTCTGAGCGCTGCCCCTTGCTTAAACCGCTGTGCAGTACGCATACCCTCTCTCCTGCTATTTCTTTGATAAAAGGAAGGGCATGACTTATGTGTACGATTTCAGGCACGAGAATTATCGCGCTTTTGCCCTGCGGCAGGATTTTTGCAACCATTGCTGTTTCGTATAATGGACTTGGGGCATGAACGAGAAAGGTTTTATATTCCTTTTTTGAAATAGACGCATTGATTCTTGAAAGTGTATTTTCATCATCAAATCCCCCCTCCCCCCCTTTACTAAAGGGGGGCGCGGGAGAAGCACTGGCTTTTCTGGCTTTAACTTTTCTAAATGTCTCCTGCGGCAGCATGTTCTTAAGGACAAGTCCTTTATTTGCGATGATGTAATAATCCGCCATCCAGTTAAGGAGTTTCAGCAAGGGCGGTTCAAGCAGAGGCGATTCGCCATGGATATCGCTTATTGCTTTTATCCCTTTAGCCTCAGGTTTTGACGGCCTGCCGAGAATTATTCCTTTTGTTGTCTGGTTCTTCAGGGGCGCTGAAACGAGCATGCCCGGCAATGCCCTGTCAATAAGATGCGGGGTGCATTTATACGTAAGCGGCCCGAGATTAATCGGGAAAAGAACATCAACAAATTCCATGATGGATTTTAGCACAGGAATAGATGATTCAGGTGACTTTGAGACTATGGGCTATCGCCTGAACTAATTGGCGGAGTAAAACGGAATCAGCATGAGTGAAATGTTATGCTAACGCCAATTCTAATTTTTCTTTTGTGACAAGCGGCAACCTTACGGAAGCAAAGTACTTTTCAGGATATAGATAATCCTCGCCTGATTCATCAATAACTCTTATCTGGTGATGTTTTTCAGCCGCCCTGTCAGTTAACATTTCGTATAGTTTTCTTATCTCCAGCGACGATTCATATCCGCGATTGTCAACGCAAATCATAAAATGTTTTCTCATAACCATCTCCTCATAAATATTTTTTGATTTTCATAAGATTTAAATAGGGAAGATTTAAATAGTGTCCCTATTTATTTCTAATTCTTTTCCTGAAAAACATTCAAAGTATCTATATACTATATGCTCGTTCATAACAAAAATATGGGATGTGTCCCTATTTATTATTTATAACAAAAATATGGGATGTGTCCCTATTTATTATTTACCTATTTACCTATTTACCTATTTACCTATTTACCTATTTACCTATTTATTATTTATTATTTATTATGGGATGTGTCCCTATTTATTGTAAGTCTTGTAATCTGCTTTAGGTTCTGCTCGCCGATTTCACCGAAATCCTTGATGTCTTCTGGCATTGAGGAAACCCAGATTAAATCTTGAATTATGTCTTGATTATCAAAGCCAATTAATAACCATTTTTCTTTTATAGCTCCATTGTTTTGAAGTTGAGATGCATCCCAAAAAGCTATGTTGTGTACCACTTCATTATTTTTATCTATCCTTCTACCTTTATACTGTGGCTGCCCCATAACTTCATAAACAACACTGATATTTGATTGTCCAAGAATAAGTTTTTCTGACAATGTTTTTATCGGGAATTCTTTGTTAAAGGTTATTTCTGGGTCTGTAGACTTTGATGTGAAATAAAGTATATTTACCGGATTTTCTGCCTGATATGATATAAATGCTGTCCCTGAATCCATATTGGCAGAGCTAAGTGTAAATCTACCAGAAAGTCCAGAATAAAAAGTTAAATCATAAGTGTGATCATTTACTATATGCACCCCAACGCCTTGTGGAGTACCCATCATTATTTCTATATCATTTCTTGTACTAATTTGATTAATCTGGTTTAATTTCTGGTAGTCTGCAACAACAGGTGTTTTTACCATAAACGAACATCCTGTTGAAAGAAGCAGAATTACTAAGCCCACTAAATATTTTTTCATTCCTATGCCTCCCGTATTAATTAATTGTGTACAGTAAAATTCTATCCGAAGAAAGAATCAATATTGCCATAATTCTTTAAAGCCTAACAATTAATCTACCAAGCACCCCTTTCCGAGAATGCTTGAATAAGACAATAGCACATTGCAAAACACATATCAACAATAAATCACTTACATAACAACTGCAAAGCTTTTACCTATTTCCTGTTTTATGATATTATGAACTAAAAAGTATGCGAGGTCTTTTATGGATTATTCTGCAAAAAGGGGGCGGGATACCCTGCCGGAGTTCCAGAAGTTTCTTCTGGAGCGGAAACTTGTGACCCGAAAGACTGACAACAAAGAATATCCTTGATGTAAAGCGTCCGCTTGATAAATAATTGTGCCAAATTTTTTTATAAGCTTTTTCATTTAATTTTCTTTTAAAATCATATATAATTATCCAAGCGCATGACAGCGATTGTTATTATCCCTGCCCGTTATGGTTCAACCCGTTTCCCGGGAAAGCCCCTTGCACCCCTAAATGGCAAACCTTTAATCCGGCATGTGTATGAGAATTCAAAGAAATCAAAGCTTGCAGAAGATGTCATTGTTGCAACAGACAGCGAGAACATATTCAATGCCGTGCTTGAATTCGGCGGCAAGGCTGTCATGACTTCAAAAGAGCATGCATCAGGCACAGACCGCATAGCAGAAGCGGCAGGCGCTCTGGATTATGATATAATTGTCAATGTTCAGGGAGATGAACCTCTCATCAAGGCTGAGATGATAGACGATGTCATCAGGCTGCTTGACGACAAAAGAGCGGCAATGGGAACCCTGGTAAAAAAAATAGAAGACCCTGAAGAAATATTTGATCCCAATGTTGTTAAGGCTGTTTTTGATAACGATGGATTTGCAATGTATTTTTCAAGGGCTCCGATTCCGTTTGACAGAGATGAATGGCGTTCAGCGTTCAGCGTTCAGCGTTCAACCCCCCTTTATCCCCCCCTTATCAAGGGGGGGCATGGGGGGGTGAACTGGTATAAACATATCGGCATTTACAGTTACAGGCGCGATGTGCTTTTAAGTCTTGCAAAAATGGAACCCGTGGAATTAGAGAAGACAGAGAAACTTGAACAGCTTCGGGCTCTCGTAAATGGATTTCGCATAAAAGTAAAAGAAACAACTTGCGAGACTGTGGGTGTTGATACACCGCAGGACTTAGAGAGGGTGAAGAAATGGCTAAGTTTATCTTCGTAACAGGCGGAGTTGTATCGTCGCTGGGGAAAGGTATTGCTGCTGCTGCAACAGGCGCCCTTCTTGAGGCAAGGGGGCTGAAAGTCACAATCCAGAAGCTTGACCCTTACATCAATGTTGACCCCGGCACGCTGAGCCCGTTTCAGCACGGCGAGGTCTTCGTAACAGATGACGGCGCAGAAACAGACCTCGACCTCGGGCATTATGAGAGATTCACGCATATAAGAACCTCTCAGGCAAATAATTATACGACGGGAAAGATATATTACAATGTCATAACAAAAGAAAGGCGCGGCGATTACCTCGGAGACACGGTTCAGGTTGTGCCTCATCTCACTGATGAGATAAAGCGCGCCATAAAATCTGTAAGCAATAATAATGATGTAGTTATAGTTGAGATAGGCGGCACAATCGGCGATATTGAGAGCCTTCCGTTCCTTGAGGCAATAAGGCAGATGCGCTATGACGTAGGAAGGGAAAACGTTCTCTATATGCATCTTACGCTGGTGCCTTATATAAAGACAGCCGGAGAGCTTAAGACAAAGCCCACGCAGCACAGTGTAAGGGAGCTCCGTGCAATAGGTATCCAGCCTGATCTGCTCTTATGCAGAACAGACAAGCCTATCACGCATGAGGCAAAGAAAAAGATAGCGCTCCATTGTAACCTTGACGGCGACGCGGTCATCACGGCAATGGATGTTGATACCATATATGAGGTGCCTATGGCGCTTAATGCAGAAGGGCTTGACCAGCAGATTATCAATAAGCTGAAGCTCCCTGCAAAAGACGCTGACCTCATGCAGTGGAAAGACATAGTAAGAAAATTAAAGGAGCCGAAACATGAGGTGAATATTGCGATAGTCGGCAAATACGTTGGGCTTAAGGATTCATATAAAAGCCTTATAGAAGCGCTGACCCACGGCGGAATCGCAAACGATGCAAAGGTAAATCTCCAGTGGATTGATTCTGAGGAAATAGAAGTCCACGGAGCGGATAAATACTTATCGGATGCGGACGGCATCCTTGTGCCCGGAGGGTTTGGTTACAGGGGGATTGAAGGCAAGATTGAGGCTGTAAAATATGCCAGGGAGAAGAAGATCCCATATTTCGGGATATGCCTTGGGATGCAGTGCGCTGTGATTGAGTATGCAAGAAATGTATGCGGGCTTAACGCAAACAGCACAGAGTTTGACCTGAATGCAAAGGACCCTGTCATTTATCTCATGGAGAGATGGTTTGATTTCAGGAAGGGCAGGATAGAGGAAAGGACAGACGTCTCTGAAAAGGGAGGCACGATGAGGCTTGGAGCATATCCCTGTGTCCTTGAAAGCAATACAAATGCATTCAAGGCTTACGGCATAAAGGAAATCTCAGAAAGGCACAGGCACAGGTATGAGTTCAACAATGCATATAAAGGAATACTCTCACGGCACGGGATGAAGATAAGCGGGACAAGCCCTGACGGAGAGCTTGTTGAGATAATAGAAGTGGAAGACCATCCTTGGTTTTTAGGATGCCAGTTCCATCCTGAGTTTAAGTCAAGGCCGACTGATCCTCACCCGTTATTCAGAGAGTTTATAGCTGCTTCTTTGAGGGAAAAACGCGCTCTGTTTCAGTATGACGAGAGCGAAGTAGAGATGAAAAAAGATAAAGGGGAAAAACGTTCTTAATGGTTACGCTGACAAAAGAGGTGAATATAGCGGGTATAAAGCTTGGGGGAAATAATCCTCCCCTGATAATTGCGGGCCCGTGTGTTATTGAGAGTGAAGATGTAACGCTGCACACTGCCCAAAGGCTGAAGGATATATGCGGCAGCGGCGGCCTGCCCTTTGTATTTAAATGCTCCTATGACAAGGCTAACAGGACATCAATAAAATCTTTCAGGGGCCCGGGGATTGAAAAAGGATTAAGAATACTTTCAGACATAAAAAGCAGATTAAACATTCCTGTGATTTCTGATGTGCATTCTGTTGCGGAGATCAAACCTGCGTCGGAGGCGCTTGATGCATTGCAGATACCTGCATTTCTATGCAGGCAGACAGACCTGATTTCAGCGGCAGCAGAAACAGGGAAACCTGTGAATATCAAAAAAGGGCAGTTCCTTGCGCCATGGGATGTTAAAAACATAATAGAGAAATTCACAGCAGAGGGCAATCATAATTTATTCATCACAGAGAGGGGCGCATCTTTCGGATATAACAATCTTGTCGTTGACTTCAGGGCATTTCCGATAATGCGTTCCTTCGGCTATCCTGTGATTTTTGATGTTACGCACAGCCTCCAGCTTCCCGGCGGACATGGCAGTTCATCGGGAGGCCAGAGGGAATTCGCAGAGCCTCTTGCAAGGGCAGCAGTTGCCGTGGGTGTTGACGGATTATTCTTTGAGGTTCATCCAGAGCCTGAGAAGGCATTATGCGACGGACCGAATATGATAAAGTTGGATGATGTTTTGAACCTGCTCAAAACCATTAAAGCCCTGCATCAGGTGATTAAAGGGTCATAATAACAAACATATGGAAAATATCATTGACATCGCAAAAAAGGTTTTAAAGATTGAGGCGGATGCCGTCGCTGCTCTCGCGGAAAGACTTAACAGCACTTTTGAAAAGGCAATAGATATTATATTCAAGAGCAAGGGCAGGGTTGTTGTCACAGGCATGGGTAAATCAGGGCTTGTGGGTAAAAAGATTGCTGCAACGCTTGCCTCAACCGGCACGCCTGCATTTTTCATGCATCCTGCGGAGGCAAGTCACGGCGACCTCGGCATGGTAACGTCAAATGATGTAATCATCGCCATATCAAACAGCGGCGAGACAGCGGAGCTTTCAGGGCTGATTCCTTTTTTAAAGAGATTTAACGTAAGCCTTATTGCAATGACAGGCAGCCTGAACTCAACCCTTGCAAAATCAGCAGATGTGCATCTTGATGTGTCTGTCAAAGAAGAGGCATGCCCTCTCGGAGTTGTGCCCACAGCATCAACAACAGCAGCGCTTGCAATGGGAGATGC
>JAHILQ010000111.1 GCA_018896985.1 Nitrospinota bacterium | reverse complement strand
CAGAGTTACATTTTATACCAATACGCCACTTTGTCAACCCCGTTAGAAAGTTTCGGACGTGTGAAGCGCTGCTTCTATCGGGGCTTGCTTTCTAACGGGGTCAATAAGAAAAAACCGCGCATGCAATGCCATAACCTTGCGATACACCCATCATGGAATAATGTTGAATTGTGGCCTGCTTAAGGCTTAAAATTCCCTATGGGCAATTTCAGAATCTCCACAGTCTTCACGCCAAAAGGCGACCAGCCCACGGCAATAAAAGAACTCACCAAGGGAATAGAAAAAAAGCTGAGGCATCAGGTTCTCCTTGGAGTAACAGGCTCCGGCAAGACATTTACAATAGCTAACGTCATTGCAAATGTGAACAAGCCCGCTCTTGTCATAGCGCACAACAAGACACTCGCAGCGCAGCTGTATGGCGAGTTCAAGGAGTTATTCCCGGAAAATGCAGTAGAGTTTTTTGTGAGTTACTATGACTACTATCAGCCTGAGGCTTATATCCCGACCACTGACACATATATAGAAAAGGATGCCTTAATAAACGATGACATAGACAGACTGCGGCATTCAGCGACAAGGGCAGTGCTTGAAAGAAGAGACACAATCGTTGTTGCCTCAGTCTCTTGCATATACGGCATAGGTTCGCCGGAGGATTACATGAATATGCATCTCACAATAGAGGAGGGAATGCATACAGATAGAGATGAGATATTGAAAAGGCTTGTTGAGATGCAGTATGCGCGCGCTGATACGGACTTCAGGAGAGGGACATTCAGGGTAAGGGGGGACATTGTGGAAGTCTATCCATCCTTTTCTCTTGATAAAGGAATAAGGATTGAGTTCTTTGGAAGTGATATTGATGCAATCAACGAATTTGACCACCTGACAGGCGAAAAGACACGCAGGATTGAGAAAGCTTCACTGTTTCCGAACAGCCACTGGATAACGCCGAGGGAAAAGCTTGAGCCTGCATTAAAGAGGATAGAGACTGAGATGAACGAAAAGGTTGAGTCTTTTCTGAAAGAAAAAAAGATATTTGAGGCGCGCAGGATTGAGCAGAGAACAAGGTTTGACCTTGAGATGCTCAAGGAATTCGGATACTGCCACGGCATCGAAAACTATTCAAGGCATCTGAGCGGAAGGGCAGCAGGAGAGCCGTCATACACTCTTATTGATTATTTCCCCGAAGACTTTTTAATTGTGATAGACGAGTCCCACGCAACTGTCCCCCAGATAGGAGGCATGTATGCAGGTGACCGTTCAAGAAAACAGACGCTCGTTGATTACGGATTCAGGCTGCCTTCAGCGCTTGACAACAGGCCTCTGACATTTATGGAATTTGAACACAGGGTAAAGCAGGCAATCTATGTCTCTGCCACGCCGTCTCAATACGAGATAGAAAAATCAGGAGGGAGAGTCACAGAACAGATTATAAGGCCGACAGGGCTTGTTGACCCGAAACTGACAGTCAAACCCGTATCATCTCAGGTAGACGACTTGTTAGAGGAAATACGGAAGAGAGCAGAAAAGAACGAACGCATACTTGTCACAACACTTACAAAAAAGATGGCAGAGGACTTAACCGACTACTATGCCAGTCTCGGCATAAGGGTAAGATACCTGCATTCAGATATAGATACACTTGAGCGGGTTGAGATAATAAGGAACCTGAGGCTCGGGGAATTTGACGTGCTGATAGGCGTAAACCTTCTGAGAGAGGGGCTTGACCTTCCCGAGGTGTCGCTGGTTGCAATATTGGATGCCGACAAAGAAGGCTTTCTCCGTTCAGAGCGCTCTTTGATACAGACAGTAGGCCGTGCAGCACGGAATATAAATGGAGAGGCAATCCTGTATGCAGACAAAATCACTGGCTCTATAAAAAGGACTCTGGATGAGACAAACAGGAGGAGGAATATACAGGAAAGGTACAACAGGGACATGAATATTACCCCTGAGACTGTTAAAAGTAACATAAAAGATATATTAAGCTCCATCTATGAATCTGATTACTGGACAGTGTCGGTTGCAGCAGAGGAAAAGGCAGAATACGGTTATGACGATGAAGCGCTTAAACGGCTTGAAGAGGAGATGAAAGAGGCTGCCAAGAAACTTGATTTTGAACGCGCTGCAAGGATAAGAGACAGGATTAAGGAGATAAAGACAAAGATGATTGAGATCGGAATAAAATAATGAACAGAAGACCTCATATCATGCCAAAATACGTAACCTATGGATTCTTCGTTATCGGGCTTATCTCTGCGATAGCGGTCAGGGCAATAATAGTCTTCCAGCATCTTGAGCCTTCATGGGTAAGGCCTGCGTGGTATGCAGGCATTGTCGGATACGTCTTCTTCTTTTTCTACAGATACAGGATAACAAAGAAGAGGAAAAAGGCTATAGATGATTTTCAGCTTATTGACAAGGTGAAAGCCAACGCCTGCCTTACCGAAGAGGACAGGGAGACAGTTCTTTATCTTCTCTCATCAATAAAATCCTCACCGGAAGACCTGAACTATGCGATAATCTTCATACTGTCAATCCTCGCAATACTTGCTGATATCCTGCTAACTCTGATGAAGTGAATGCGTTAACAGCGCTTGCTGATATTTGCGACTGCAGTTTTGCTATATTTTTGCTATACGAAAGCTTACTGAAAAAGATGAGATAATTCTGAAAGAAAATGATATACTAAATACCAAGATGACTATTACAGAGATAGAGAAAAAAACAAAGCTCATAACTGGAAAGGACGGGAAACCTTTAGAGGTGATACTGCCTTACAACATCTACAGACAGCTTCTTGAACTCGAAAGAAGTATGGAGATATTCAACCGCAGGGAAACACAGGAGAGCATTAAAAGGGCCAAAGAAGATATAAAACATGGCAGAGTAAAAAACTTCGGTGATGTTAAAGATGCTGTTAAATGGCTGGACAAGTAGAAATAGTTCTCACTGAAGAGTTCGAAAAAGCTTACAAAAAACTTCCGGAAGAGATCAAAAAGAAGGTCAAGAAACAATTAAAGTTCCTGAGTCATAATCCAGCCCATCCATCCCTAAAAATACACAAACTAAACGGCGAATGGGAATTTTATGTTGACATTCATTATAGGTGTTTTTTCTTACGAGAAGGCGGAAAGTTCACACTTCTGACAGTTGGAAGTCATAGGGTAGTGGATAGATACAAAAAATATTAATACCGTGCTTTTTGAAGGCGATATTTTCGGCTGCAGTTTTGCTGCATTCCTCACATCCCATGCGTTTCCTGTAACACCATCCCATGTCCTGTGAAGTACACTCCTAAAACAGCAAGGACAATCTTCCCATAAAATACCAACGTGCGTGGCTTTTAGTCTTTATTACCACAAAATACCAAGCAGCGCATATTTACTCCTATTGATTTAAATGATTTTTTCTCTTTTTCTTTACACCAAAATGTGCTATATTCCCTCTATGAAACCAGTAAATACCCATTGGGCATATTAATTGTTAT
>JAHILQ010000110.1 GCA_018896985.1 Nitrospinota bacterium | reverse complement strand
TCTGATATTTGATCAGGATCTGAATCCGTCTCAGGTGAAGGAAATAGGAGAACTTACAGAACTCAAGGTTATTGACCGCTCACAGCTCATATTGGACATATTCGCAAGAAGGGCGCACAGCAGGGACGGAAAGGTTCAGGTTGAACTTGCACAGCTTAAATACAGACTGCCGAGACTGACAGGCAAGGGAACGGCAATGTCCCGTTTGATGGGAGGAATCGGCGGAAGAGGCCCCGGCGAGATGAAACTTGAGATAGACAGGAGACGTGTCAGGGACAGGATAACCCTCCTTGAGAAGGAACTTAAATCACTGGGCGAGGCAAGGAAGCAGAGAAAACAGAGAAGGGTTGAAAAAAGGATTCCTATTGTCTCAATTATCGGATATACAAATGCCGGCAAATCAACTCTTTTGAATTCGCTTACCAGAAGCGGCGTGTTTGTTGAGGGAAAGATGTTTGCAACACTTGACACTGCAAGCAGGCGTCTCAGATTCCCTAAAGAAAGAGATGTCATCATTACTGACACAGTAGGTTTCATAAGAGACCTTCCAAAAGATTTGATGACAGCCTTTAAGTCAACTCTTGAAGAGCTTCAGGACGCAGACCTGCTTTTGCATCTTGTGGACATATCCAATCCGAGATTTGAACAGCATATGGAATCCGTTGAAAACATACTCAGGGAACTCAACCTGACAGACAAAAAGAGAATAATTGTATTCAACAAGACAGATAAGGTTGCAGAGGATGAGATTAAAAACATAGCGCTCCGCTACAATGCAATTTATATATCAGCTCTGAGACAGTCAACCTTTAACCCGCTCCTTGATGTAATAGAGAAAAACATCTGGGATAATGGGAAATTTGAGGGGGGAACATGAGGCGTAGAAGGCAGGGATAAAAAC
Source organism: Nitrospinota bacterium (assembly GCA_018896985.1). Lineage (GTDB taxonomy): Bacteria > Nitrospirota > Thermodesulfovibrionia > Thermodesulfovibrionales > UBA1546 > UBA1546. Next base: position 1,532 of record JAHILQ010000110.1, on the reverse strand, counting down.
TTACTGCACTCTAAAATTCCCCACCCCTTGTGGGAGGGGATTTAGGGGAGGGGGATGTGAGAATTACCTTGATTTGCCTTATCTGGCTATAGTATCTTTATCTCGATATGAGAACAGCAGTCATGGCAATAGGTTTTTTCTTATATCCGTTTGAGCGAGATGACTTGTGGACATAGTTTATTCAGTAAACAGCATTCCAATTCGGTTAACATACGAAAGATGGTATCATATTGTAGAAAACCATGATGATCTGGCAAGCTATTATCATGAAGTCCTGGAGGCTGTTGAAAAGCCTGATATCGTCTTAAGGGGAAATAGAGGCACGTTGAAGGCAGCAAAAAATTTTGGGAAAAACAAATGGCTGGTAGTTATTTACAGAGAGAAAACTAAGACTGATGGTTTTATAATAACAGCGTATTTTCTGGATAATAGACCAAAAGGAGAGATTATATGGAGATGACATTGAAAAAGAAAGATTATATTACTAAATGTATAAAAATGGCATCAGACATGCTTAAAATTCCATTTGAGCATATGTGGGTTGATTACGACAAAGAGGCAGATGTGCTTTATCTTAGTTTTCGTAAACCTCAGCGTGCAACAAAAACAATAGAGACAGATGACGGCATTCTGATAAGAAAAGACAGTAATAAGATTGTTGGGATAACTATACTGGATGCAAGCTGTAGATAGCCGCCGTATGTGAAAATTACCTTGACAGCAATATTGCTGTTTAAGTATTATTTGCATATTGAATTTGTGAATACTCTTTTTAGGAGGACAAATGGGGTGAATAAGCCTCTGGCATTAATTATGCACAGACAGACAGACAGACAGACAGACAGACTTAAGCTCTTTAAGAGATAAGTTTTCAAAAGGCATGGCTGCCGTTCCGGCGCTATGCCTTTTTTATTTTAAAAGGAAAGGATGGTGATTAGTAAAAGTAAGAGATTGTCTGTGATAAATTCAATTTTAAAGGATTAAAATAGGAGGGGTAATACGATGAGGAAAAAATTGTTGTTTTATGTAATTACATGTTTAGTAGTTACAATTTTTATAAGCAGTTGTGCAACAATTGGTACGCAATTTGACGAAAAGCAAATTACTAAGATTGAAAAAGGTAAAACAAACCAAGATCAAATCCTCAAGTTGTTTGGCGAACCTTCAGCGAAAAGTATAAATGCAGATGGAAAAATGCAGTGGAGCTATTCCTACGGTCATGTGCCCCTTGTTGGGAAAATAGAGACTAAGACTCTATACATAACCTTTGATAAATCGGGCACTGTCGAAGACTATACTTACTCGGGGGGAAAGTACTGATTTGGGGAGAGGGGAATGAGATGCGGAAAGCAGGGTTAGCGCTTGTAAGATATGAATTGTTTCTTTTTCAATAGTATCTGGTATAATTTATCGTATGAAAAAACTAAGGATTTATCTTGATGTGTGTTGTTTAAATCGCCCATTTGATGATCAAACACAGGACAGGATACATCTTGAATCAGAGGCAGTCCTGTCTATATTAAATTACAGTC
>JAHILQ010000109.1 GCA_018896985.1 Nitrospinota bacterium | reverse complement strand
TTGACTGATTCCACAGGAATATCATCAATGAATCCCTGTGTTGCGGCGAAAAGAACCATTACCTGATCCACCATTGTCATAGGCACAAACTGGTCCTGCTTAAGGAGTTCAACCATCCTTTTCCCTCTTTCTATCTGTGCCAGCGTAGCCTTATCAAGGTCGCTTCCGAACTGTGCGAATGCGGCAAGCTCCCTGAACTGCGCAAGGTCAAGCCTGAGTGTGCCTGCAACCTGTTTCATTGCCTTTGTCTGCGCAGCGCTGCCGACACGGCTGACTGAGAGGCCTACGTTAACAGCAGGCCTTATGCCTGCGTAGAAAAGTTCAGGCTCAAGATATATCTGGCCGTCTGTAATAGAGATAACATTTGTTGGAATATAACCTGAAACGTCACCGGCCTGTGTCTCTATTATAGGAAACGCTGTCAGTGAACCGCCTCCGAGTTCTTTGGAAAGTTTTGCAGCCCTTTCAAGAAGCCTTGAATGCAGATAGAAAACATCTCCCGGGAATGCCTCACGTCCTGGAGGACGTCTCAACAGCAGTGACAACTGCCTGTATGATGCAGCTTGCTTGCTAAGGTCATCGTATATTATCAATGCATGTTTGCCGTTATCCCTGAAATACTCGCCTATTGAGCATCCTGTGTATGGAGCAATGTACTGCAATGGCGCGGGCTCGCTTGCTGTTGCGGAAACTATGATTGTGTGCTCCATTGCGCCGTTTTCTTCCAGAATCTTCATGACACGAACTACATTTGAACGCTTCTGGCCAACTGCAACATATATGCATGTAACGTCTCCACCCTTCTGGTTTATGATTGCATCTATTGCTATTGCTGTTTTTCCTGTCTGGCGGTCGCCGATGATAAGCTCTCTCTGCCCCCTTCCGATAGGGATCATGGAATCTATTGCCTTAAGACCTGTCTGCATAGGCTCGGAAACAGGCTGCCTGTCGACAATACCGGGAGCAACAACATCAACTATTCTGAAATCTTTTGTGTTAATAGGGCCCTTTCCGTCAATCGGCTGTCCGATAGCGTTGACAACCCTTCCTCTCATCGCTTCACCCACAGGCACGGACATAATCCTGCCTGTGCGTTTAACAATATCGCCTTCATGAATAAGCGAGTCCTCTCCAAAGAGAACCGCGCCTACTGTATCTTCCTCAAGGTTGAGCGCCATTCCCGTAATATTGTTCGGGAATTCAAGAAGCTCCGAAGCCATGCATTTGTCAAGCCCGTAAATCCTCGCTATACCGTCGCCCACTGATACGACAGTGCCCACCTCGCTCACATCAACCTTCTTTTCAAAGTCTGTTATCTGTTTTCTTAGAAGTTCACTTATCTCGTCAACCTTAATTTCCATCTAATCACCCCTTTATAAGCTCATTTCTTAAAAGCCTCAACTGGCCTTTTATACTTGTGTCATACATTGTACTTCCTACCTTTACAAGGATTCCCCCAAGCAAAGCAGGCTCCATAACAAATTCTATATCCACATCCCTCTCAGTCAATCTCTTCAATGAACGCTTAAGCCTCTCCTCATAATCTTTGCTTATCTCTATAGAAGTTAAAACAGTAGCCTTTGCGCGCTTTTTCTTTTCAAGATAAATGGCAGTGGCTATTTTAATTATCTCTGAAAGGGCTCCGATCATTCTAAGCTCTGAAAGATGCATCACAAACCTGACGACCTTTTCAGAAAGCCTTGCACTCTCTGCCATATGTTTCAATGCCTTCTCCCTGTCAGACTGAGAAAATGCGGGGTTTAACAGAAAACTCTTAAAATCTCTGCTCTTCAGCATAAGGTTTTCTATCACCGTAAGCTCAGTTAGCGTCTGAGGCACACCATCGATGCCTACAGCATTTATAAGAGTCTTTGCGTATTTTTTAGCTTCTTTTGCCGGTTTCAATTCTTGCCTTCTATCTTTGCTAAAGAATCTTCAAGCAGCTTAAGCTGCTCTTCTTGAGTAAGTTTTTCTTTAAGTTTTTTCTCTGCAAGTTCTATTGCAATAGCGGCTGCCTCTTCCATTATTGTTTCCTTAGCCCTTTTAACCTCGTAAGCTATATTAGTCCTTGCCTGCTCAAGTATCTTTTCTTTCATCCTGTTGCCTTCTTCAGTAAGCCGCGCCTTCTCCTTTTCTCCCGACTCTTTTGATGATGAAACAATCTCCCCTATCTCTCTGTCCCTTGCCTTAAGCCTTTCTTCAACCGCTGCGAGGGCTTTCTGCGCCAGTTCCTTTGCCTCCTTTGCTTCCTTAAGGGTCTTTTCTATGAGCTCTGTCCTCTGTTTGAGAAATGACTGCAATGGTTTTTTCCCAAATTTATATAAGATAAAGAACAGGATTCCAAAATTTATGATCTTCCAGAGATAGTCTTTAGCTATCGCTCCTGCGCTTCCTTCTTCCCCGCCTCCGCTTGCGAAAGCAACACATGCAAATGCAAGATACATGATGCAGGATGCTAAAATGAGTAACGGGTGACGAGTAATGAGTGACGAGTTATCAGTTTTTGAACTTTGAACTTTGTCCCGACTTGTTCGGGATGAATTTTGAATTTTTCTCATGCCTTTAACAATTTCCTTACAATCTCGTCAGAGAATTTATCCATATCAGCCCGTAAGGCCTGTCTTGCCTTTTCAGCCTCTGCCCTCAGTTCTGCTCTCGCTTTCTGAAGCATTCCTGACGCCTCTGCCGCGGCGCCTGAAAAGAGTTCCTTTTGCTTATTTCCGCCTTCTGACCTAAGGGATTCAAACGCCTCTTTCGCCTTATCTCTGGCATCCGCTAAGTCTTTATTCAGCCTCGCAATGGCCTCGTCTTTCCTTTGGGACATATCCTTTGCAGAACCGAGCGCGCCGTTTATGCTGTCTTGCCTTTCTTTAAAAAGCTTGAGGAGCGGCCTGAAAAGAATTTTATTCAGTATATAGAGTAAGCCAAGAAAGTTTATAAGCAGGACAAAAAACCATTTGTTCAGTTCTAACATTGCTCCACCCTGTTTTTCCTGATAAGATTTTTATGACAACCAAAAGTGAAAACGATGAAATTTATCACATATTTTTCCTTTTGTCAAGGAAAAGGCTTAAAACTCACGAAGAATTTTTTAAATCGTTTTATAAGTTTTCCTAATTTGTGAGGTATAATAGCAGATAATGTTCTCTGAATCACTCATCCGCCTTAAAGAAACAAACCTCCTGCGTGAGATTAAAAACCGCAATTCTCCGCAAGGCACAAGGATAGTGATAGACGGAAAGGAGTACATAAATTTTTCGTCAAACGACTATCTCGGACTCGCAAACCACCCCCGCTTGATTGAATCCTCAAAAAAAGCTATTGAGACATTCGGTTTCGGCTCAGGCGCATCAAGGCTTCTCTGCGGCGGAAGTATTCTTCATAGTGAACTTGAAAAAAGGACAGCAAAATTCAAGGGAACAGAATCAGCCCTTATCTTTAATTCAGGCTATTCGGCAAATACAGGGATAATCCCTGCAATTACTGATGAAGGAGATGTGATATTCAGCGATGAACTCAACCATGCAAGCATAGTTGACGGATGCAGGCTGAGCAGGGCAAAGAAAATAATTTACAGACACAAAGACATGGGTCATCTCAAAGAACTTATAGAAAAAGAAAGTGCACTGTATCGGTCAGATGGTCATTCCGAACTTGTTTCGGAATCTCATGCTCACAAAACTGCTAAACGTGCCTCCTCTGATAAGATGCTGAACCAAGTTCAGCATGACAGTATTGCAGTCCGAAAATATATTGTTGTAACAGATTCGGTCTTTAGTATGGACGGTGATATTGCCCCACTAAAAGAAATCTACAATCTCTGCTTAACTCTTAACTCTGAACTCTCAACTCCTAACTTGTTTCTTTATATAGACGATGCTCACGGCACAGGTGTACTTGGAAACGGAAAAGGCGCACTCGCGCATTTTGGCATAAAATCAGAGCCGTGGATTATACAGATGGGAACATTCTCAAAAGCTCTGGGTTCATTCGGAGCATTCGCTGCCGGAAGCAAAGACATCATAGAGTGGATACTGAACACTGCAAGAAGTTTTATATTTTCCACAGCCCTGCCTTCATGCGCTGCCGCAGCCTCAACCGCTGCCTTAGAGGTTATAGAAAGAGAACCAGAACTACTTAACAAACTGTGGTCAAACAGAGAACAGGCTGTTCACGGAATTATACAACTCGGTTACGATATTATGGGCAGCGAAACACCGATAATCCCTGTCAGGACAGGAACAGTTGAAAAAGCGCTGCAGATATCACAGCATCTCTTGGAAAACGGCATCTTTGCCCCTGCAATAAGACCGCCGTCTGTAAAAGAACCTCGCATAAGAATAACAGTGACAGCCGCTCATACCGCTGAAGATATTGAAAGGCTGATAAAGGCATTATCGTTGTGATATGCTTATAACATGCCTGAACTCAGATTAAACCTTATAACAAGAGAGTGGGTAATAATCGCAACCGAGCGGGCAAAACGGCCTGATGAATTTCGCCAGAGAAGAGACAAAAAATATCTGCCCGAACATGACAAAAACTGCCCTTTCTGCCCCGGGAATGAAGACAAAACCCCCGGAGAAATAATGAAGGTGTCCTCTGACGGAAGCTGGAAGATAAGGGTAACGCCTAATAAATTTTCAGCGCTGAGCTTTGAAGGAGAACGAAAGCGGATAAATGAAGGATTGAAACATCTTGTCACCGGTGTCGGAAAGCACGAAGTAATAATAGAGTCAGCCCTCCACAACACGCCAACAGCTCTTATGCCTGCAGCGGATATAGCTGACATTCTAAAGATATACAAAAACCGTTTTCTTGACATCTATAACGATCCCAGAATTGAACATGTAATAATCTTCAAAAACAACGGAGAGAAGGCAGGCACATCCATTGAGCATCCTCACTCACAGATTGTAGGCACACCTGTAACGCCGATGCAGGTAAGGGACAGAATAGATGAGACAACAAGATATTTTGACAATACAGGAGAGTGCCTGATGTGCGCAACTGTGAAGTCCGAGATTGCAGAAGGCAGGCGGATAATATTGGATACAAACCATTTTGTGACATTCATTCCATATGCAGCGCTGTCTCCGTTTCACACATGGATATTCCCCAAAAAGCATAATGCATCTTTCGGAGACATAAGCGATGAGGAAATAGCTGACCTCGCATACAATCTAAAAACAGTGCTCTCTAAGATTTATCACGGATTGGATAACCCGGACTACAACTATGTCATACGCTCTGAAAGTCCGAAGGAAAGCGGCTCTGAATATTTCCACTGGTATCTGAGCATTGTGCCGAGAGTAATTCAGACAGCAGGATTTGAACTCGGTTCAGGAATGTATATCAACACATCCCTGCCTGAAGAGATTGCGGAGTTCCTGAGAAAAGTTAAAACTGATTCCTAATTTAAAGACAAGATTGCTTCGCTTTGCTCGCAATGACAATTAAGGTTGGAGATTCTGTCATTGCGAGGAGTCTCGAAAATCTTCGGGACGACGTGGCAATCTTTAATAAGAACTATTTAATCTCAAACCTGTCAAGAATGCTGTAAACAGTTTTTATGGCAGGCGAATCATCCGGCAGTTCTACGATGGCTTTGCCCTGAAGGTCGTATTGAAAAACATTCTTATCCTGAGGAACAACACCGGCAACTTCAAGCCCGAGAGACTCGGCAAGCTTCTTGAGATCATCGCCCTCATCGCCTGTTACCCTGTTGATTATCAGCATATGCTTATCAATATCAAGGTCAAGCTCTTTTACAAGGTCTGCAATCCTTTTTGCTGTTTTGATGCCCCTTACAGTCGGGTCGCTGATTATTAAAAGCAGGTCAACCTTATGAGTCGTCCTCCTGCTCAGATGCTCCATCCCTGCCTCGTTGTCTATCACAACATAAGTGTATGTCTCTGAGAGCTTGTCAGTGTATTTTCTGATTATGTTATTCGCAGCGCAGTAACATCCGGGGCCCTCAGGCCTTCCCATCACCATAAGGTCAAAACCCTTCGCCTCTATGACTGACTGCTGAACCTGATAGTTAAATAGCTGCTCCGTTGACATTCCGCCGGGCCTGTCTCCGCCTCCCCTTATTGTCTGGAGCGATTCCTCTCTCAGATGCCCGATAGTTGCATGGACATCAACACCCAATGCCTCATTAAGGCAGGAATTGCTGTCAGCGTCAACTGCAAGCACAGCCTTTTTCTTCTTTTCAACGAGATACTTGACAGTCAGGGCAGATATGCTTGTCTTCCCTGTCCCGCCTTTTCCAGCAAGTGCAATCACAAACGCCATTCAAAAACCTCCGTAACGCCCTTTAATATACACTTTAACACATCTGGCACTCTCACAAAAACTTGTGGTACTGGCTGAAGAGGCTGATATTGATGAGGTTTTCACGCTTGATGTGAGGGGCTTTCAGGCATACCGGATTCATGGAAGAAAATCATTTAAAATCTGGCCGAGATAACTGGTGTTGCTGGACAATTTCACCATAAAATACCAACTTCCTTTTTTATCCATATTACCATAAAATACCAAGTAGTATGTTTATATGCTGTTTGGATTTAAATGACTTTTTTCTTTATCAAAACCCTAAAATGTGTTATATTCTTCCCATGAAAACTATAAATAGGGAGCTAGTATAATCATTAGTTACACGTTAAATAATAATAACGGCATAATGAAAATACAATGGCCTTCTCAACTCAAATGCCATTTATTGAACGTCACGAATGAAATTTAGGAGGTAGAAATTATGGAGCAAAAATTAAGGCTGAGTAAAATCTTGGTGCCAGAGGATGCAACGGCATATTATTTTGTTACCTTTACTTCAGGGGAACATGAAACAACTGAGATTGTGGAAAGACACGATATTGATATTGAGGTAATGGTGGAAGGGTCAGTTCCCCTTGGCGAAGTTGAACGGCTTGGCAAGGAACGTGCGATAAGATTGCTTAAAGCACTTGCGGCGAAAATTTGACTCTCATCGACTAATAAGGAGGGTTTATGAATCAGGTAACGAAAGTTATGGTTGTTCTATTTCTTACAGTATTGGTCGGCTGTGCAGGAAAATTCGAGTATACCCGTCCGACCAGCCCACCAACACTAAATAATTCGGTTGTTATTACCAAAAGTAAAGATGAATTGTGGAAAATAATTGTACCGATGCTCGGCAAACAATTTTTTGTCATTAATAATCTTGATAAAGATTCCGGCATCATCAACATAAGTTATAGCGGCGATCCTGAAAAATATGTTGATTGTGGTTGGATCAATTCTTATGTCAAAAATGCCCGAGGCGAAAGGACATATAGCTTCCCTGCGTCTAAGGCATATCAAGAGTACGAGGTGATGGATTTGGAACATGGTGGCGGTTTGCTATTTTTTAACAGAAAAATGAGTTTAGAAGGTCGCATGAATATTATCGTTGAAGAAATGGATGGTACAAAAAGCAGAGTTACTGCTAATACAAAATACATTTTGACAAAAACTACGACTGTCCGTGATGTTCAAAATCGATCCAATACCTTAACAGATACCATTTCTTTCAACTCCGGCCAAGAAAGTACTTTTGCTGGTCGTGCTGCAACAACATGTCGCTCAACCAGCAAGCTTGAAGATGAAGTTCTTACTCTTTTAACGGGGCATTAAGGAATGAGGCGGCGAACCCAAACCATGGGTTAGCTCAGTCAATACCGTAAAAAAATTAAAGAAAAGCCCCTAACAAAAAAATCGAGGCGACAGGGAATAGCTTCTGTCGTTTTTGCAAAGGCTGGTTGCCCCTGCGCCTCATTTAAGTCGTTACACGTCAAATAAATAATAACGACATATAACGGCATTAACAGCCAAGTTAATGCGGAAATCGCTCTCTTTAATTCTTGCATTTATCATGTTTATCTGTTAATTTAAACATGTAACTTATAGTAAAAAAGGAAAGATAATAATGAATACACACCACAAGCTGATAATCGGCAATTGTATGAGCATGAAAGAAATATCGGATGAAGAAATTCATTTGGTTGTTACTTCTCCACCTTATTTTAATGCCCCCTTTGATTACGAGGGTCTTTTTAAAAATTATGACCAATATTTAGGAGTTCTGCGAAAAGTGGCAGCTGAATCTTTCCGAGTTCTTCGAAATGGAAAGTATAATCATCTTTCAGAAGTGTGGTAGTATAACAACATTAAAAGCAGCTTAATTATATTTGTGTTATGAAAACTTTTGTAAAAGGAATTAGATACGATTATAAAATATTCATCTTTCCTCGGGATAGAAATAACTGTTATTTTTCAATAAAAGCAGTTCATAAACAAACAGGGAGAACATCCTTCATTACTACAGTTAATGTCATCTTATCGGAATTGGGTATTGATTCAAATGAATCAATGTTTTGGGAATCGGATTGGATGCTTAGTCGTAAAGAGGCAAATAAATACAGTAAGCATGCCTATGAATTATTCTCTACCAAGAATTTTTTATCTTGCATAGAAAGATATTTGGACATTGACAGGCAACAATCAGAATGGGAGAATTATGAGTAATTACAAACTTCTTCAGGAAGATTGCTTGAAACTTATTTCAGCATCCCAATTTTTGAAGGCTGAAAGCATTGATTTGACTTTTTTGGACCCCCCCTTTAACCAGGATAAAGAATACGCCTCGTGGAATGATAATTTGCCTGCACATGAATACTGGCAAATGATGGAGCAAGTTTGCAAATGTGTTCATGAAATAACTTCTGATGGCGGAGCAATTTATTTTATGCAGAGAGAAAAAAACACGGAATTTGTCTTGCAATGTCTTCGCAAATCAGGATGGATACTTCAAAATCTTATCATCTGGAAGAAAAAAACATCAGCAGTTCCTTGTTCAAATAAATTTGGCAAACACTATCAGATTATTGCTTTCGCTACAAAAGGCACGACGCCGAGGGTTTTCAACCGTTTACGAATCTCTCCCCCTTTACCGACAAATTACAAATATGAAAGGGAAAACGGGGTTTACTTAACAGATGTATGGGATGATATTCGAGAACTGACAGCGGGGTACTTTGCAGGCGATGAAGCTATCAGAAAAGAGAATGGAGAGAGATTTCACAAGCAGCAATCGCCAATAGCACTTTTGTTAAGAATAATTCTTTCCTCTACAAAAATTGGAGATACCGTATTAGACCCGTTTGCAGGCACAGGAACAACACTGGTTGTTGCAGAGCAGATCGGAAGAAAATCTATTGGGATTGAGATTGATTCAGAAAATGTAAAGTGTATTAAAAATCGTTTGAAAAGTATTAGCAAATCAGATAGCATACTTCGCTTTTACAAGGATTATATTTATACTGAAAATCTAAAAGAGATATGGGATATTGACTTTGCCCCAGCCATATCTAAAAAAGAAGAAGCATTAACATTGTTTGGAGAATAATGTATTCCATTTATCATTTTTTTCACTCTTTAGTTCAGCAAAAACATCTTTTTAAAAAAGCCAAAAAGTTGGACCAGTTTCCGTTTAATAAAAAACTGCTCTCTTGTAAAAATGAAGGGGTTTTTCCAGATTTGGCTATTCGCCTTAATAAGGATAGAAAAATATTTACAGGTGGTGAATTGATAGAACTAAAAGACAGCGATTCTTATACTGTTTCATCTTTCAATTCAACCATCCCTTCTCGGAGTAAAAAGATTGAGGACATTATCACAGGAGAGAATAGTATAATTAAGCAGCAAATGGAAGAAGCTGGTAATGATATTTTTTCATTGCCCGTAAGGGATGTATATTATCTTGTCAGAGGACGGAAAAAAACCCATACAAAAATTTGTCTTGTCTATGGTAGTTTTTTTGAAACGATTAGTATAGAGAATCTGATAAGTGAATCTTTTTCACAAGTTTTAGAAGAGCGATTAAAAGAGAGTGGAAAAGAAGTTTCAGAGGAGTTTAAGCAAACCCTCTTATCCATTTTTTCTCAACAAGAAAATTTTAGCAAAGTTAGAAATGTAGAAAAAGCATCTGTTAAATTGCGTTTCAGAATTATGACCGAAGTAAAAGCAGAAGGAAATATTTTAAATCCAAAGAAATATCCAGAAATAAAAGATGATACGCTGAATTTTGTTTTACCATGTCACAACGAGAAGGAAGAAAAAGAAATACTAAATAAAGCGGGATTGGTCTTTGAACTGGGACAATTCAATATTTTCAAAATAAAGCATCACTTTAACGGTTATTTTCTTGTTTTGCAGGCATCATTATAGTTATCAAATGTTATTTGAGGAAATAATAGGAGGAAATAATAGGAGGAAATAATAGTGAGGAAATAATAGGGACATGAGGAAATAATAGGAGGGACACATCCCATATTTTAGCAATATTTACAATATTACATAATTAGAAATAATTGGGGACACATCCCATATTTTAGCAATATTTACAATATTATTAATTACATAATTAGGAAAGAAAATAAGGGATGTGTCCCCAATTTTTCCCTTAAGACCTTCAGAGGAGAAATATATACCACAGAGCCTGTTCTAACCGAAGCGCTTTATCTGCTTGGCCCGTCAATAAAGGCTGAAAGGGCATGTGTTGATTTTATCCTTCAAGGCGGAGTTACTTTAGTGCCGCAATCTCACGAAAGCCTGTCAAGGGCAATTATATTAATGGAAAAGTATAAAGATATTCCTATGGATTTTGCAGATGCAACGCTTGTGGTTCTGGCTGAAGAGGCTGATATTGATGAGGTTTTCACGCTTGATATGAGGGGCTTTCAGGCATATCGGATTCATGGAAGAAAATCATTTAAGATTGGGCCGAGATAGTTATTTATCCATGAGTTTTTTAGTTTTTTTCGTTCACTTGACTACATCCCCTCTCCTTCACTATAATTCATCATATTATTGAATCAATATAAAATATAATGTTAGGCAACAAAAAAATAATGAAAAAAGACTTTATCATAAGCGAGATAGTTAGAACGGCTAAAGGAAATAATGGAGTACCACTTGGGCAAGCCCGTTTCGAGAGAGCAACAGGAATTAAGGAGACAGATTGGTCTGGAAAGTATTGGATTAACTGGGGAGAGGCATTATTAGATGCCGGATATGAACCTAATAAACTGCAAGGGGCATATGATGAAGATTTCCTAATTGAAAAATTAATTGGTCTCATTCAAAAGATCAATAAATTTCCTACACTTCGTGAACTTAAAAAAGAAGCATTTGAAAACAATGATTTTCCAAGCCTTTCGCCATTTACAAGACTTGGCAAGAAACATGAAATGGCAAAAAAGGTTATTGAATACTGTAAAAATAAAAAAACATTTCCTGACATCATTACAATTTCCCGCCCTATAAGTGAGGTTTCTCAAGATGCGGTAGAGCATGAAGTAGAAAAAGGAAACGAAGGATTTGGCTATGTCTATTTAATGAAGATAGGTAACTACCATAAAATTGGCATGACATATGATCATGAGAGACGCCACAAAGAGTTAGGAAGAGATGTCCCTTGGGAAAAGAAATACATCCATATAATTGAAACAGATGATCCAAGCGGCATAGAAGCATACTGGCATAAGAGATTCGAAGCAAAAAGGATAAAAGATTCAAAAAAGACACATAAAGAGTACTACAAGTTATCAAGTGAAGATATCAAGGCATTTAAGAGAAGAAGAAAATTTATGTAATACCTAACCATTTGATGCTATGAATGCTCAACCGCAGGACCCTTTTTGACTTACGATAGCGTGAGCTTTTCAATTGGTAAATTAGCATACTGAGGCGCTACAGGTTGAGCATCACAGATCAAGACGGTTAGGCAATTAAAATGATTGAATAAATTGAAGCAATAAGGGATACTATGCTTATGATTGATTTAGCAAAACTCAAACCTGAAATTGAACGTATTTGTCGATTATTACCAGTAAAACGTCTCGGTCTTTACGGATCGGCTTTGACTCAAAGTTTTTCACCAAGCAGTGATGTTGACATACTGGTAGTTTTTGATTCGGATGAAAACATTGACCTTTTTGAGAAATACTTTGAACTAAAAGAGCAATTGGAAGGAATATTCAATCGAGAAATAGATCTTGTTGTGGATAAACCATTCAGAAACCCTATTTTTAGGAAATCTGTTGAAAAAACAAGGACTGTAATTTATGAAAGATGAGACAAGAAAAAGCCTTGTGGATAT
>JAHILQ010000108.1 GCA_018896985.1 Nitrospinota bacterium | reverse complement strand
TTATTTAATATATGGATTCAAAGAGCCTTTGTCAACATTCAGTCTATTAACTTTCACCTGAAAATCCACCTCTTTGTCATTCTGGCTTGTCCAGAATCTTTCTTTACGATTCCTGACAAGCAGGAAGGATTCCGAACAAGTCGGAATGACAGAAAAAGAAGCGGGAATGACATTTTCATACCCCTTTGTGCCCCGAAAGCTTTCGGGGCATGTGTGTTTTATATAACCACATCAATTATTATCGGTCTTTTATCCGGAGGGATTTGGCCTGCCTGAATCCCTGAAAGAAATACTTTCTCTGCTTCATTTATGTGTGTCTCGTCATTGTAATGAAACATTGCAACAGGCTCATCAGGAGTTGTGTAATCCCCTGTTTTCTTATTTAAGACTATGCCTGCGGAATGGTCAATCCTGTCTTCAGCCTGCCGTCTTCCCGCGCCAAGAAGCATGGACGCTGTGCCGACTTTTTCAGCATCCATCTCCTGTATATAGCCCTTATCGGGAATTCTTATCTCTTTTACTCTTGTGGCGGCTGGAATCATATTGGGTTTAAAGGCTACTTCAGGGTCGCCGTACTGGGCGTCAACAAATTCAACAAATTTTTTAAATGCATCGCCCTTCTCTATGAAATCCATAAGTTCTGCCTTGTATTTTATCAGCACATGCTCCGAAAGCCTTGATATTGCTACCTCTTCTGTAACGCAATCAGCCGCATAAACCATCCATGACCCGAGTGTAAGAACCACCTCTTTTAAATCATCCGACATCTTCCCTCTTAATGCAGAGATGCATTCTTTAATCTCAAGCCCGTTTCCAACGGTTTTCCCAAGGGGCTGATTCATGTCCGTAATAACCGCGATTGTCTTCACTCCCATTGAATTGCCTATGTTAACCATTGTCCTTGCAAGGTTTCTTGCATCACTGATATTTTTCATAAATGCGCCTTTGCCGGCCTTCACATCAAGCACAAGCCCGCCAATGCCTTCTGCAAGCTTCTTTGACATAATGCTTGCCGCAATCAGCGGGATTGACTCCACAGTCGCAGTAACATCCCTGAGGCTATAGAGTTTTTTATCAGCAGGCGCAATCTCATCACTCTGGCTTATTATGGAAAAACCGATGTCCTTAATATTATTCTTAAACTCCTGCATTGTGAGGTCTGTCCTGAACCCGGGAATTGACTCAAGCTTGTCAATTGTCCCTCCTGTATGGCCAAGCCCCCTGCCTGCTATCATCGGGACTTTTATGTTCATCGCAGCCATAAGCGGAGCAAGGATTATGCTTGTCTTATCGCCAACTCCGCCTGTTGAATGTTTGTCAACCTTGGGGATTGAGATATCAGAAAAATCGAACCTATTGCCTGAAGAAAGCATCAGTTCGGTTAAAGTTATTGTCTCGGCATCTGTCATGCCTCTGAAATAAACAGCCATAAGAAAGGATGACATCTGATAGTCAGGGATTTTACCGGAGAGGTATTCAGTAATAAGGAATGAGAGTTCTTCCTTTGAAAGCTCTGCTCCGTCACGCTTTTTCTTTATTAAGTCGTATGCGCGCATAAGCTGAGTGTGATTCTGTGTCTTATTGCATAGGTATCATTGCCGAAAAAATATCTGTAATATGGCTATCAAGGAAGCAAGCTGTCCTATCCAGAAAAGGAACATCCATTTGATAATTTCGGCTTTCATCTTTTGTATTTCAGTTCTCAGTTCTTCAATATCAATTTTAGTAGCTAAGATATCTTTTTTTTCTTCAAACTTCTTCTCGACTTTAGCTTCGATATACTCAACTAAAGTCTTGGCTTCTTTGTCGCCGAGCTTACCCTTTAAAATTTCATAAAGCTCAATCTCTGCAATTTGCATTTAAAACTCCTTTGCTCTTCAGGGTGAATAAAATTCCTAATTCTAAGGATGTTTATGTTTGCTTTTTTAATGTTTTTTCTTTTCTCTTCTGTCTTCTGCAATGGAGATTGCAAGAAATATCAACCCGATGAGTATGGTTCCTATGAGAATCACATAGAATACATCCATTTTATTCTTCCTCCTTTATTTGCTTATGTAATCATTCTTTCAGCCCTCGTAAGGCCACTGTCAATGCACAAAGCAGAGTCATTATTGTTTATTAGTGCGTGGGCTTTTTCTTGTCATGCAGGTAGAAGTAAATACCAACACCGATTAATATTAGTGTTCCAATTAAAAAAAACACAGCAAGATTATCCATTGTTACCTCCATGTCTGTCAATATTGTAAGCTAAGATAAAACACGTTACTACAAAAATTGCTCCGAGGGTAAAAATCGTAACATTAACACCTTGTGGGGAAATTATCTGACCGAGAACAAGTGCAGCAAATGCAAGCTTGCCAATGTCATATATAGCTTTCGCAAGATTCTCACGCCTTTTCATATTTAAACTTTATCAGAAGATAACAGAAAAATCAAACAAAAAAAGGCGTCCCGA
>JAHILQ010000107.1 GCA_018896985.1 Nitrospinota bacterium | reverse complement strand
TGCATGATAGCGGTTAAGTGACTGCGAGCGTTCCTTCTGGCATTTAACCTCAATGCCTGTCGGGATATGCATGAGATAAACGCATGTGGAGGTCTTGTTTACATTCTGCCCGCCCTTTCCGCCGGAACGGATAAAAGATTCTTCTATATCCTGAGCACGGATATTAAGGCTGAGCATCTTTGCCTTGAGTGCGCTCACTTTTGCCTCACTTACAGGAAACATTGTCATAATGCAAATAGTATAACAAAAGAGCCCCTGAGTAAACCCCGTTAGAAATTCCAGCGGGGCATTATTTCTAACGGGGTAAACTTACTGCGATTGACATTCCTTTTATTCCTTTGATACCGTATTACATCCCACTTTGGGGGAATACGATTGGCCTCCCTGAAATTTAAAAAGTTTACATTTTCATTGAACGCCTCTGAGCCGATGATTCTTCCTACATTCAAAGGCTCTACACTTCGCGGTGGATTCGGATATGCCTTTAAACGTGTGGTATGCGCCATAAAAAATAAAGAGTGCCCTGATTGTTTGCTAAAAGAAAAATGCATTTATTCCTATGTCTTTGAAACCCCACCCCCTTCGGATACAAAAATTATGCGGAAGTATATTGCTGCACCGCATCCTTTTATCTTGGAACCACCACCAGAAAAGCGTAGAGGATATAAAACAGGAGATGAAATATCTTTTGGGCTCATTCTAATAGGAAAAGCGATTGATTATCTCCCTTACTTTGTCTATGCCTTTGACGAACTCGGCAGGATTGGGATAGGAAAGGGAAGAGCGAAATATGAATTAAAAACTGTGAAATGCGAAAATAATCCTGTCATTCCTGCGAAAGCAGGAATCCAGACCATCTACGAATCAGAGACAAAGACCCTTAACCCTTTTGTGTATTCAACCTTAAACCTTGAATCAGATATTTTGTTGCCTCAGGCGACCTGCCGGGGCGGGAATCCCGAATCACATGACCATGAAACCCTAACCCTTCATTTTCTCACCCCCACAAGAATCCACTACGACAAACACCTTACCATTGACCTTGAGTTTCATATTCTTATAAGAAACCTTTTGCGAAGACTATCCCTGCTTTATTATTTCCACTGCGAAGGCGACCCTTCAGGATGGGATTTCAAAGGCATAATAGATAAGGCAAAGGATATTAAAGTTATTAAAAGGGATTTGAAATGGTATGATTGGGAAAGGTATTCAGCACGGCAGGACACAAGGATGAAGATGGGAGGATTTGTCGGTGAGATAACCTTTGAAGGAGATATTGAGCCGTTTATGCATTTAATAAAGGCAGGAGAGATTTTGCATGTTGGCAAAGGCACGAGTTTCGGGTTGGGGAAGTATGAGATAAAATAGGAATGCCGTTTCTGTTTGGGAGTAAATTTTGAAAACTAAAGAGAATAAAATGGAAAAATTTAACCAAAGAGAATATCAAACTGTTATCTTAGGCGCGTTGCTGCATGATGTGGGGAAGATGTTGCACAGAGGAAGCTTCGGCAGTCTTGATACAAAAGGCAAACATCCGCAGGTCTCAGCGCATTTTGTTAGCGCCTTTAAAGATTTCTTTTCCAGAATTGCAGATCTTGAATTATTACAACCCCTTGTGCAAAGGCACCATGAAGACCCAAGACTTGGAGCAGATTTAATTTGTCAGAATGCGCCGGAAGAACACCGAGCTTTAAGCTATCTCGTAAGCAGGGCTGACAATTACTCATCTTCAGAGAGGGGCGAAAAAGCTGAAGATTATCAGGATTTCAAATCAGTTCCGTTGGTATCCATATTCAGCCGTATTGATATTGGCAAGGCTTTGCCTCAAAAGCTTAGATATCGGGCAAAACCTTTAAATCCTGATGATGTTTTCCCTGAGAGATTTGATGAATATAAACCTAATGAACTGAATAACCACCTTCAAGGCTTCGGAGAAGAATTTAATGAGTTCATAAAAAAATCAGATAACATTCATACCGATTTTGATTCTGTATTTGCAAATATCCTTTCAATACTGACACGGTATTCATGGTGCATTCCGAGCAACACGCAAGAAGAGATACCTGACGTTTCGCTCTTTGACCATTTGAAGACTACCTGTGCTATAGCAGCATGCCTTTATCAGTATCATTCCCCTGATTTTAAGGAGAATGAGATTAAAAATGATAAAACGGATAAATTCATTCTTTTGGTCGGCGATCTGTCCGGTATCCAAAACTATATTTTCAATATCACTCACATTGGCGCAGGCGGTATCGCCAAACGACTGAGAGCGAGATCGCTGCAACTCAATCTGCTCTCTGACATCATAAGCCATAAAATCCTACATGCCTTCAATTTGCCGATTGCAAATATCCTGATGTTATCCGGTGGTAAATTCTACATATTGCTGCCTAATGCCGGGGAGGCAAACGACAGGATAAAGGCAATCAAAAAAGATATAGACACATGGTTTTATAACAAGTTTAACGCAGAAATTAACCTGAATATTGAAACGACTAAATTGTCCAGCAATGATTTTGACAATTACGGTGAAATACTGAAAGAGCTAAACCAGTCGCTGCAAAGGATAAAAAAGAAACCCTTTAATGAAATCATGACACACGACGGCTTGTGGAACGAAGATATTGCTACCCTCAACATTGATTTCGGCGATGAGAAAAAACTTTGCAAGGCTTGCAATAAATTTCAGGGACAGATAAGGGAAGATGGAAAGTTTATCTGTGATAAATGTGAAGACGATAAGAAAATAGGACAGAATCTTCCCAAAATCAAATTTATTGCATTTTATAAAGATGATGCCGGAGAATTCAAAGACTATCTTGGATATTCTTTTAGCTTATTGGAAAAGTTCAGCGATGCAAAGAAATCGTCTTACCTTGTGTTAAATATTGATAAATTTATGCCTGATGCAAGGCTGCCCCTGACACACCGTTTTATAGCGAATTACATTTCAATATTCATCGGTGATACCGACTGCAATGCTTGCAAGAATAGAACAGAGTGCAGTGAAAAAGATCATGCACGGAAGGGACAGCCAAAATTTTTTGAGTGTATCGCACATGAAAGCAAAGGGAGACCAATGCTCGGATACTTAAAGGCAGACGTGGACAATCTCGGCGGTGTGTTCGCCTTTGGGCTGAAAGACAATAGCACTGTCTCACGCATAGCCACATTAAGCCGTATGCTTGATGTGTTTTTCTCCGGCTATATGCAGAAACTTATTGAGGATAATTACCCCGAGCTTTATACGGTTTATTCCGGTGGTGATGATTTGCTTGTCATCGGACCGTGGGATTCAATAATTAATTTCGCAGATGAACTGAATACAAAATTTCATGAATTCACCTGTAATAACGAAAACCTAACGCTTTCAGCGGGGATAGCCTTTGTCAAAGATAGCTATCCTGTATTCAGGGCTGTGGAGATGGCAGACAATGCACTTAAACTCTCTAAAGATACAGGGGAAAACGAAAAAGACAAAAAAGATAGATTGACGGTATTTGGGCATACGGTAAAATGGAGTGAAATGGGGAGTATAATGGAGGAATCAGAAAGGCTTGAGACTTGGCTAAAGCAGAAAAATATCTCAGCAGGGTTCACGAGGAACCTGCTCCTTTACTCACAAATGAATGATGAATTTCAGCAGACAGGCAAAACTGGTTACTTAAAATTCATTCCGCTTATGACCTATGACATTGCGAGGAATTTGCCGTCACTAAGTTCAAAAGATCCTGAAAAAGTTGAGATACGACAATGGGCTGAAGACCTGAAGGACCTCGGCAGTCCAAAACTAAAAAACCTTGGGATAATTGCAAACTATGCTTTGACGGCAAATAGAGGAGGGAAAGATGAGTGAACTGAAACATGCCCTTGAAAAGGCAGGAATAGAAGGGGGTGGGGGAATGAAGAAGATATGCCGGATATGCAAAGAACCTCTCAAAGATGATAAATTTGACACGTGTTACAGATGCAGCCAAAAGAATAGAGGAACATATGATAGCCTGCCAAGTGATTATCTGAGCAAGCTGGCAAAGGGATATTTCGATGAGAAAGGTTATCTTTGGGAAGATTTTCTAACAACTATGGCAAAAGACGTAGCAAAATCTTTCGGCACAAAACTTAAAAGTCACCAATTAAGGCGTTTTTACGGACATGCAAAAGCTGCTGAAATTCGATTGAAGATGACAGAGGATTGGGATGCTGTAAATGTGGATGTGAAAAAATTAGAACCTTTTGTTTCAGAAGCAAAAGGAAAAGATAAGATACCACAAAGTTTCTATGAGTTTATAGAGAAGAATATTAAAGCAATAAAAAAGCGGAAAGATTTTGAGGAAGGTTTTATGGAGCATTTTCAGGCTGTGGTGGCCTATTTCACATATCATTATCCAAAAAATTAAGGAGGGTAAAATTATGAAGCTAACAGGATACAAAGTTATAACAGGAACATTAAAATGCGATTCGGGGTTGCACATTGGTGGTTCGGCAGATCAGATTGAAATAGGAGGGGTAGATTTGCCGATTATCAAACATCCTGTAACAGGAGAGCCATTTATTCCAGGCTCGTCCTTAAAGGGAAAGATGCGCTCGCAGCTTGAAAAGAAAGAAGGAAGAGTCAATGAAAAAGGAGAGCCGTGTGGCTGCGGTCAGGAAAGCTGCAAAATATGCAAGGTATTTGGAGCGCACAAGAACACAAGGCATAATCTTGGCGCTACAAGAATATTAGTAAGAGATGCATCTTTAAACGAAAATACAAAAAAAGACTACTCTTCACTGCTTAAAGAAAAAGGCACCTCTTATATTGAAAAGAAAACAGAAAATATCATAAACAGAAAAACAGGCACTGCGGAACATCCGCGTTCACAAGAGCGTGTTCCTGCAGGCGCAGAGTTTGATATAGAGATCGTCCTGCAGCTTTATGATATGGATGGAAATGGGAATGATCTCATTGATTTTGTTAAAGAAGGTCTAAGGCAGGTGCAGCATACATATCTTGGGGGTTTCGGCAGCAGAGGTTCGGGGAAAGTCAGTTTTCATAATATGAAACTTGATGGAATAGATTTTCAACTGTAGAGGCAACTATGAACACCTATCGCTTGAAAATCAAACCTCAAAGCAGTTTTCTGACTCCGTGGCAGGCAGATACGATATTCGGCAGTCTCTGCTGGATCATGGCATGGAGAGAAGGCGACGACGTTCTTAAAGTGTTTCTTGATGAATACAAAAACGGAAACCCTGCATTTGTTTTATCGGATGGCATGCCGGGAGACCTTTTGCTTGCGCCTGCTCATTTATCATTAGCAGAGAAAAAGGGTGAATGTTTTGAAGCTTACCAGAAAGCGAAAAATCTGAAAAAGGTTTCATGGCTTTCGCCGGATGTATTTGACTCTGTGCGAAATGGGAATTTAGAGATTGAACCGCCTGAAGGGATTAAAACATTCAGAACATTTACAACGCTTCACAGCTCTATTAATAGGATAACCGGCACAGCCGGAGAAGAAGGCTCTCTATTTGAACTTCCTGAGTATGCCGTTGAGCAAAACGAAATTTCTATCTACCTCAAGATAAGAGATGGATGGGAAGAAAAGTTTTTCTCGCTTTTCAAAAACCTCTCGTTGACCGGCTACGGCAAAAAGAAATCTGTAGGCAAAGGGGCATTTGAAATTATTGGAGAACTTGAGCCGTTTGATAAGTTTAATGATTTTGATGGTGCAAATGCCTTTATGTCGCTGTCAAACTTTGTTCCGGCAAAGGATGATCCCGCGGACGGCTTTTATAAAACACTCGTTAAATATGGCAAACTCGGCGGCGAATTCACTTTTTGCGGCAAGCCATTTAAGAAACCGCTGATGATGCTCAAGGCCGGTTCAGTGTTCAAAACCGGCAAGCCCCCAAAGGCATATTACGGCAGGATGGTAGAAGACATTGCACTGGCAAAGCCTGAGGTTGTCCAATATGCCTATGCGTTTGCCGTGCCAATAAGATTAAATAACATGGAGTGACGATGGGAAAGAAACATAGATTATCTACGATATTCAGTTTCTTCTTTGATCCACGAGTTCCTTTATTGTTTCTCATCGGGACTTTTGTGATGGCAGTTGCTGGCAATGCGGCCTTCGGTTTGATTTTAAAAATTGTCGGAGGAGAATCAACGGAAAACTACTTAAAGATTATCATAGGTGCCGTTATTGCTCTTATCTTAATTGTAATTGCTGTCAAACTAATACTTATTTCAATCCCTCAAGGTACTATCGGCGGTGGGGAAGCTTTTGAAGTTCAGCGTAAAGGTATTATTTATACGGCTGGAAAGCAAACCGATACAATTAAACTTTCTCTGGATAAGCAGCAGCCGGTTCATGTCGGTTTTTTGTGTTCAAAGGAGTCAGAACCTTTTGTTGATGAGTTAATACGTGCGATGGGGTTTGATGAAGATAAATACATTAAAAAGATCGTTAATGACCCAGAAAATATCGTTGAGATCAGGACAGAGACAAAGCTGATTATTGATTGGATGTTGGCAAAAAATATGCAAAGCAATGATGTTGCTATTGACGTGACAGGTGGTAAGACGACAATGTCTATTGGCGTATATTCTATGGCTGAAGAACTGAAAATAGATACCCAATATATAAAGTCGGATTTTGACGAGAATAATAAGCCGATAAAAAATACACAGCGCGGAGTATTCGTAAAGAGGTACTCGGGTACAGTATGACATCTAATCAGAGGATTATAGACCTGTTTCAACTGCATAATGGCACAGCAAAGCTTGCCGCCTTGGAGCACTACATCCAACGTGCTAAGGAACTTGCTGGGGAAGGCAATGAAGTAGTCATCACAGGGGAACACACGCCGATATGGCTTTATCTCAAGATCGCTCACGCATTACATGGAAAGGCAAGGAAGTTGATTTATAGAAGCCCTGTTACAGGTGATGTGGTTATTTTTGACCATAATCCTGAGTAATCAGTTTTTTGTTCTTTGACAACTGAAATATTTTTCCCCTAGTTAGTATTCAGACTTGATGAATAAAGGATTGCGACTATTTTTTCCTCCACGCCATGCCAAAGGCTTTTATTTCCCCGTGAGAACCTAAGACTTGATGAATAAAGGACTGCGACCTCGGTTTTTGCGCCTTCAACATCTCCTCGCAATTCTTATCTTGTGAGAATCTAAGACTTGATGAATAAAGGATTGCGACTTTGTGATTGGTTTCCAGCCACCATGGAGCATTCCCGAAAGGTTTCAGAAGAAGACTTGATGAATAAAGGATTGCGACCCAGCACGGAATGTCCCCCGCATCTTATCCACCCACGCTGTGAATGTGAGAATCTAAGACTTGACGAATAAAGGATTGCGACTAATAATAAGTGCTATAACCCTGTCCATCTGCTCTGAGAGAACCTAAGACTTGATGAATAAAGGATTGCGACAATGCGGGCAGAAACTGGCACGGGAAGCGATGTTTTTCGTGAGAAACTAAGACCTGATGAATAAGGGATTGCGATAAATATTCTCTAATTTTTTCAGGCCATAAAGAGATTGACGAGAGAACCTAAGACTTGATGAATAAAGGATTGCGACACATAGATATAATTATTATCTACAGCTATGCCATAAGGATTTGTGAGAATCTAAGACTTGATGAATAAAGGATTGCGACCTCACCATGAGATGCTTGTTCTTTATTGGTTTATAAGCAGTGAGAATCTAAGACTTGATGAATAAAGGATTGCGACTCTTCTATTCCCTCTCCTTCAAGATTAATTTCTATATCTGTGAGAAACTAAGCCTTGATGAATAAAGGATTGCGACATATTTACTTTAAAACCCTTTCTCATTAACGCTGAGTTAAGTGAGAATCTAAGACTTGATGAATAAAGGATTGCGACTTATCTTTAATCATAGGTATCCGGGACATTATCTCTGTGAGAATCTAAGACTTGATGAATAAAGGATTGCGACTCTTACATCTCGGACACATTACGGGTTTTTTTACTCTCTGTGAGAATCTAAGACTTGATGAATAAAGGATTGCGACTTCCATCATCTCTTTCTTTACACTCCTTTATAGCTTGTTTAAGTGAGAATCTAAGACTTGATGAATAAAGGATTGCGGCCAAGTGTCGGCGCGTCAAAAATGGGCTTCTAAGAAGCAAAAACAAAAAGGGAAGTAGTAAATCTTTTGTGGGGGGGCTGAGGCAAAAAAATAGCCATATTGTTTCGTGGAATTATAAACATATGGTCAATATCGCTGTGAGGAGGCTGGTCAACAGTGCGAATTTAAGAATGGGCTATAACCCTATCGAAATAATATCTCCAGAGGAGGTGACAGGTGAAAGGAGAAATGGGGATAGCATCTCATCAGTCCGGCAATAAATAAGAAAGTTCCACTGAAAAGACAAGCGTATCTCATTTGTGCTACAATATAACAATAAAAAACAACGGAGGTTGCAGCATGACCAAGACAGCGATGATAAGGGCGAGGACCACGCCTGCCGTAAAGGCGGATACCGAAAGAATATTCCAGAGATTAGGGATAAGCACATCAGAGGCTATCAATCTGTTTTTAGCCCAGGTCAAAATGCGCAAGGGCTTGCCGTTTGACGTAAGGATTCCCAACAAAGCCACCCTGAAGGCAATGAAGGATGCGGATGAAGGGAAAAACCTGACCACATATGACAGCGTTGATGACTTTTTCAAAAAGATGGGCTTATAGTGCTAAATGTTAAAACCACAAACAAATTCGAAAAAGATTTTGAACTGATGATCCGGCAGGGCAAGGATATAGAAAAACTAAAAATAATTATGCGAATGCTTGCACGCGAGGGAAGTCTTGATCAGCGGCATAGAGACCATAAGCTGACAGGCAATTATATCAGCAACAGAGAATGTCATGTAGAGCCTGACTGGCTGCTTGTTTATAGGGTTGATATAAAAGAGAAAACCATTACATTTGTAAGGACCGGCAGCCATTCTGATCTTTTCGGGTAATGACATAGCATTAAGGAATAATATGGAACTGAGATATAACTCATTTGGACAGTATATGAAAAAGCAGTTCGGCACAACTGTTTATAAGGTTAACATTGACGCTGGCTTTACGTGCCCGAACAGAGACGGCAGTCTCGGTTTTGGAGGCTGCATTTACTGCAACAATGACAGCTTCAGGCCAAGCTCATGCAAGCCCACGATGTCAGTAAAAGAGCAGTTAAGAAACGGCATTGAATATCTCAGCAGGAGATACGGAGTCAGCAAATTCCTTGCATATTTTCAGCCCTATTCAAACACTTATGCGCCTGTTGAAGAACTTGAAATCTTTTATAAAGAAGCCCTTGCCGAGCCCGCAGTCATCGGCCTTGCGATAGGAACGAGGCCTGACTGCATAGACAGTGAAAAACTCGCATTGCTTGAATCTTTAACAGAGAAACATTTTATCCTCGTAGAATACGGGCTTCAGTCCATATACGAAAAAACACTCAGCTTCATAAACAGGGGGCATGATTATAAAACTTTTCTTGATGCTGTTTCACTTACGCGGAGCAAAGGGATATCTGTGGGCGCGCATCTGATTGTGGGGTTTCCAACAGAGACAAAAGAAGAAATGCTCAAAATGGCGGATGAGGTTTCCGGAATTCAGTTGGATTTTTTAAAGGTACACCAGCTTCAGGTCATAAAAGATACTCCGCTGGCAGAGATGTATAAAGAAAATCCTTTCCACACATTTGAATATGAAGAATATCTGAATTTTGTTGTGGATTTCATAGAGAGGCTTTCTCCTGATATTGTTCTTCAGCGACTCTTTGCAACAGCCCCTGACGACATACTTATTGCGCCGAGATGGGACAGGAGCAGGCATCAGATTACCAAAGACATACAGCAGAGATTTATTCGCAGGGATACATTTCAGGGGAAGAAATGCAGAGGGCAAGGGGTTACTGCCTTTTTATCAGCTCTTTAAATAACTTTTTAAGTCCCGATAATAGTTCTCATGAGGCCCAATCATAATTAATTCCAAATCATTTTCAATAACCCTATAGGCAAGCAGATACTCCATTGTTTTAATCTTGAATTTATGGACGAATATCCCCTTGAGATCTCCCTTCTTTTCATCTCCGACAGAGAGATTGTTTGCTATTTTGCTTATCTCTTGGTCTAATATCTCTTTTTCTCGTTTGGGCAGTTTTTTGCCTTTTTCTCGAACAACCTTGACTGGTATATTTTCATGCGCTTTATCCGAATTTATACTCTGATTTAGCGCCTTGCTCTAATTCTTCTATTCCAATCAAAATCTCCTTGATAAGATTATAGGGCAAATCCGGATTTTCTTCCGCGCACTTGCCTATGCGAGCCCAGTGTTCAATCTGGCCGGTTAATGACCTGTGATCTATCCGGCTAAATTTTTTC
>JAHILQ010000106.1 GCA_018896985.1 Nitrospinota bacterium | reverse complement strand
CAGCAGCCACATCAGGCTTAGTTAACTTAACAGCAACAACTGGGGATATAACCTTAGATAATTCTCAAGTTTATTCTTACGCTTATGCTGAAGCTTATTATGATGATGATGCTACGACTAATACAGCCACAGCAGGCAACATCATATTAGATGCAGGCGCCAGTGTAAGTTTAATCAATTCGCAGGTATATTCCGAAGCCGATGCCTGTTATGGCGATACCGCAGAAGCAACATCAGGTTTGATAAACATCACGGCAGGCAGCGGCGACATAACATTAGACAACTCTTATGTTTACTCCTATGCGTATGCCGAAGCTGATGATTATTTGGAGGCCATAGCCACATCAGGCAATGTAACATTAACAGCAGATGGCAATATTGATTTAAATAGTTCTCAAGTTTACTCCTATGCCGAAGCCTACCCTTACGATACTACAACCAATACAGCCACATCAGGCAACATCACATTAGATGCAGGCGGCAGTATAAGCTTAGCTGATTCTGATGTTTACTCATATGCTTATGCTTCCGACGCTACGACCAATACAGCCACAGCAGGCAACATCATATTAGATGCAGGCGGCAGTATAAGTTTAATCAATTCGCAGGTATATTCCGATGCCGAAGCCTATTATGGCGATACCGCAGAAGCAACATCAGGTTTGATAAACATCACGGCAGGCAGCGGCGACATAACATTAGACAACTCTTATGTTTACTCCTATGCGTATGCCGAAGATGCAACAACCAATACAGCCACATCAGGCAACATCATAGCAGCAGGACAAAACTTTATTAACAATGCAGGCGCAGGGGCATTGTCAACATCAAGCGGCAGGTGGCTGGTATATTCCACTGACCCTGCTAATGACACACGGGGAGGACTGACCTATAACTTCAAACAATACAATGCCACTTACGGCGTGACTGACGTGCAGGGAACAGGTAATGGGTTTCTCTACTCAGTGGCGCCGACTATTACGCCAGGACTGACCGGCACAGTAACCAAGACCTATGACGGCGATAACACAGCAACGCTTGTATCAGGCAATTACAGCGTAAGCGGAGAGATAGACAGCGACATTGTAATGCTCAACAACCCGGCATCAGGAACATATGACAACAAGAATGTAGGCGCAGGCAAGACAGTAACAGTAAGCGGACTTTCGGTAAGCGCAGCCGATGGCGCTGCAACTGTTTACGGCTACAGCCTTTCATCAGACACCGCCTCAGGCGCAATAGGAAACATCACGGCAAAGGCATTGACCGTAACCGCGGATAATAAGAGCAAGATATACGGCGATGCAAATCCTGCATTAACCGCAAGTTACAGCGGATTGGTGAGCGACGACACATCATCAGTGGTAAGCGGCTTAACCTTGAGCACGGCAGCAACTACAGGTTCAAATGTCGGTTCTTACACCATCACAGCGGCAGACGGCACAGCAACGAACTACACCATAACATTTAACAACGGTGTTCTCACCATTACCGCATCGCCGGCGACAACCTCAGAAACGGTTGCATACACGGATGTTTATCAGGAAGGGCTTGTTAATATCATCAATGAGATGAGCGGCAATCCAACCAATATAGCAGGGCGCATCCTCACAACATCTGATTTTGCGGGGTTTTTTACAACAGAGGCATTATATGAAAACACGTTTGTCATAGAGGACATGCCGAGAAGCATGGAGGAATAGAAAAGGGGACAAGGGGAGGAAAAACATAGAAAAACATAGGGACACTGAGCTTGTCTAAAAACTATTAATTTGTCACCCTGAATTTATTTCAGGGTCTCATAACTCATTGATTTCATTAGATGCTGAAACAAGTTCAGCATGACATAATACACTGTTTTATGAGTTTTTGGACAGGCTCCACTTCCGGATAAAAAATGATAGAATAAGGACAGGAGGTGAACATGAAATTTAACAGAATAACTATTGATCCTGAGGTCTGTTCCGGAAAACCATGCATCAGAGGGTTGAGATTTCCTGTCTCCAGAATTCTCGGACTTTTATCTGCCGGAGAGACAAAGGAATCTATTTTAAAGGCGTATCCATACCTTGAACCGCAGGACATTGACGAGGCTCTGGCATACGCAGCATGTTTTGCAGATGAGGAGGTTATGGAGTTTGCATGAAGTTTCTTGTTGATATGCCTGCCTCTCCCCAGCTCGTCAAATGGCTTAATGAAAAAGGATATGATGCTGTTCACGCCTCAGATATCGGTTTATTCAAGACTAAAGACAAAGAGATTCTTAATGAGGCAAGAAGACAAGGAAGAATTATTATTACGGCAGACCTTGATTTCCCCCAGCTTCTTGCAATGAGTCGTGCAAAAGACCCGGGAATCATACTTTTCAGAGGGGGAAATTATAACGAACAGGAAATGCGTGAACTTCTTAAAAGAGTTCTTGATAACATAAAACCGGAAAAAATTCCTGATTCAATAGTGGTTGTAGATAGGACACGAATACGACGCTGTCCTTTGCCGATTGAGTAATCCTCTGTTGAGTTCTTAAGGCATAGGATTATAACTTATACCGACAATGCTTCACATATGCCCCGGCAAGATTATTTTTAAAATTTTTTCTTCTTACTTTCATGGTATTTAATGTAAAATATTGCACTTATGGGTTACGCTGCTGCTGTCAATTATCTCTACGGGCTTCAGAAACACGGCATCAAGCTGGGACTTGATAACACCATAAGCCTCCTCTCTCTCCTTGATAATCCACAGAACTATTTTCAATCAATCCATATTGCAGGCACAAATGGAAAAGGTTCTACATCAGCGATCATAGCTTCAATACTGCAGGCTGCCGGGTTCAGGACAGGATTGTTTACATCCCCGCATCTTGTAAGTTTCACCGAGAGGATCAGGGTTAATAACGAACAGATTACCGAATCGGATGTGGTCAGCCTTGCAGAGGAAATAAGATTCAAGATTCAAGATTCAAGATTCAAGATGACTCCCACATTCTTTGAGCTTGTAACTGCAATGGGCTTCCTCTATTTTAAAAGGAAAAACATTGATTGGGCAGTGGTTGAGACAGGGATGGGCGGACGGCTTGATGCAACAAATGTTTTGTTGCCTGAGGCATCTGTCATAACAAGTATCGGTTATGACCATAGGGAATTTCTTGGCAATACACTTTCAGCGATTGCAGAAGAGAAGGCAGGGATAATAAAGAATAGAGTTCCTGTTATCACGTCAGCACAGGAGCCGTCTGTAATGGATGTAATTAAAAAGAAGGCGGATGAAAAGGAGTCCAGACTTTTTGTTTATGGCAGGGATTTTTCAGCGGCAGTAAAGGCAGAGGATACAAGCGGAAGTGTTTTTAATTATAATGGCGGCAGTAATATTGAGGATTTGGCTATATCACTCCCGGGCAGACACCAGGTATTGAATGCGTCTCTTGCACTAAAAACAATTGAAATTGTTTCTAAGAAATCTTCTCATCACGCATTACGCATTACGTATCACGCCATCAGAAATGGGCTTGAGAATATAAAATGGCACGGCAGACTTGAATTCGTCTCAAAGGAACCGCCGATTTTGATTGACGGGGCGCATAACCCGTCTGCTGCAGAAATTCTCGCTGCTTCGCTTAAGGAAATTTTTTTAAGAGCATACCGAAGAATAATATTGATTATAGGCGTCATGTCTGATAAAGACATAAGAGGGATAATGGCGCCGCTTCTGCCCCTTGCCGCTGAAATTATATTGACAGCGCCTGCGTGTGAGAGGGCAGCATCACCGCAGAAACTTGCAGATTGCGCAGCAGAGATGGGATTTACGAATACACATATTGCGCCAACCGTCAAGGATGCAATTGATATGGCAATAAAAAGCAGTAATGCGTCATGCGTAAAGCGTGATGCGTTGCAGGAAAAGTCTTTAGACTCATCACTCATCACTCATCACTCATCACTTATTCTAATCACAGGCTCGTTTTACACTATAGGCGAAGCTAAGGAAATGCTTTGTGGAAGAGGCATTCTTTCGGGTCTGAGGGAAACGGTATGAAACCGTTATGCCGACAAGCCGGCGCAAAGGGTGATAAAAATGTCATTCCGACTTGTTCGGAATCCTTCCTGCTTGTCAGGAATCGTAAAGAGAGATGCTGGACAAGCCAGCATGACAAAAAGGAGCATTTTTAGGTGAAAAGTTGTCACTTAAAAACGATCAAAAAACTATTCACTGTTCACTGTTTACTGTTCACTGTTTTTTTACTATTCACTGTTCACTATTCACTATTCACTGTTAGTTGTTTTGCTGAAGAGCCTCCGACATTCATAACATCAGATTCTTTGGAACATAAAAAAAGCACATCAATGTATACGGCAAGGGGTTCTGTGCTGGTTGAACAAGGCGAGACAATAATGATGGCAAATGAGATGAAGTATGATGAGAAGACATCAAATATCTTTGCTGAAGGCAATGTAATATACGACACCCCTGATATGGTTCTTAAAGCAGAAAAGGCAGAGTTCAATCTTGATACAAAAAAAGGCACTTTCTATAATGCAGAGATTTTTTCAAAAAAAGAAAAGTACTACATTTCGGGAAGCGAGATAGAAAAAAGGGGAGAAAAAGAATACTTCCTTAAAAAGGCATCAGTCACAACATGCGAAAATCCTTCTCCTGAGTGGTGCATCAAAGGCAGGACTGCTGACATAATTATCGGAGACCGTCTCAAGTCTCGGAATGCCACTTTTCATATCAAAGACTTCCCTATTTTATATACGCCCTATCTCTGGGCGCCTCTACTTACTGAAAGAAAGACAGGGCTTCTGACGCCTGTAGTTGGTTATTCACAGTCAAAGGGTTTTTATTACAGACAGCCGTTTTTCTGGGCTATAGATGAAGACAAGGATGCAACATTTATTGTTGACTGGCATAGCAGGGCAGGCTTAGGGAAAGGGGCTGAATATAGATATGTAGCGCCTGGAAATGTGGAGGGCACGCACTGGCTTTATCATTTTCGTGACAAAAAGGCAGAACGGGATTTTTATGAGCTTAAGTCTACTCATTCGAAAAGGAACAAGGATGGTCTTTCGGGATACTGGAACCTGAACCTGTTAAATGAAAAAGGGAAAAGTTTTTACAGAGAATACACCATTCACCGCTCGGAAAGGATAAATAGGTTTCTTGAATCAAAAGGCGAGCTGACGATTCCTTCAGACAACTCACGGTTTTACCTGATGTCTCAGTATATTATTGACCTTAAAGACGGGAGTCATACCTCAGCGGTAGCGCAGAGACTGCCTGAATTAGGGTATGTTGTTAACCCCTCCAGAGTAGGACCTGTGGTTTTCTCCATGACCTCCTCTGTATCAAATTTCTCAAGAAATAAAGGAACGGATGGACAGCGGGTTGACCTTTATCCTAAATTTTCCCATTCCTTCGGAGACAAGGTTATATTGTTCCAGAATCTCGGGCTGAGAGAGACAGTGTATTCCTTACAGGACAATGCTGCTGAGGGATTTAAGAGTTCAGTGCACAGGGATATGTTTGATTATAATATCACCGCATCCAGCCGGCTCATAAAAAAATATAGCGAAAATTTTACCCACGGCATTGAACCTTCTCTGGGATATACATTTGTACCGTGGATCAAAAAAGACAAGGTCAATGTCCCGCTGTTTGATTCCACGGATCTTTATTCAAGGCAGTCAT
>JAHILQ010000105.1 GCA_018896985.1 Nitrospinota bacterium | reverse complement strand
TTTCCTTCAGAAACAAGACGCTCGTCTTCTGAAAGCAGTTGAATTAGTTCTTCCAGTAAATTCTGCATTGTGCATCACTCCTTGATTGAGTTTCTATGTGGTCAGTCTTATTTAAACGGTCGCTGTCCCTCATTTTGTCCCGTCCCTCATTTTGTCCCTCGGTGCGTCCACCGCCCCGCGAATACTGCACGCTGCATCCCAAAGCCATGTTTCAAGCGTTTTTATATCCAGCATAAATTACCTCGGTCTTCAAGACTTAATAATTTTTCTATAATTTACCTTCATTATTCTTCTCAAGAAGCAACTGCTTCAACCCAATCTGCAAAATTGTTATATCCATCATCTCCGTTCCAATCATAAACTTTATAGAAATCTGATAACTTAAAACTTTTCCCCCATTGATTTTGAGACCTCTGCTTAGAGAGCGCATATCCTTCCATATCATTGTAACCTTGCCATTGATTGCCATTCCATTCGAGAAAGCTTATAGCCGTACCGTCTTGACTATATGAAACAGATAAGTAATCAAACGGATTAGGGCCTAATAACTTCGTTTGCTGAAATTTGTCTTTTATATTATTGATATGAACTCCAAAAATCCCATTCCCGCGGTGAATGCTTTTAATGATCTCATATCGAACCCACCTACGAGCATACGTGCTTGTACCTATCAGAACAACGGTTACACTTGTGTTATCTAATGCATTGTGAATAAGTCTCTTTATGGCCTCAACGCCTGTCTTCTTGGTGCTTTCCCAGATAGAAGCATCAAAAAAGCCTGCATCTTCCCGGTCATCTTTGGTAAGCCAGTGTTGCCTAATGACATTAGCTCTGAATGAGACTACATCTTCGTAATGAAAAGCAAAATAAACTCTTCTGGCCATTTTACTCTCCTACCCTAAAAGCTTCTTTAGATTATCCCAATTCCAAGCATATAGTCGACCGGCATCTGGAACAGGTGTATAATTACCTTCCTTATAACCAATAACTTGAGCAATCGGTTTATTCCACTTCCTTGCAAGAGATACCTCTTTAAGAACTCCTGGGGCTTTATATGTTTTCGGACCTACCATAACAAGAACCATATCAGAACCTTTAATTTTTGTTTCGGCCCTATCCAACCATTCTTTTTCTGGAGCGGCCTCTTTCATTGAAGTATCAAAGACTTCAAATGGAGAATCTGGCAATTTTGACTGACCTATGATAAAATCTTTCAGAATTTTATCATTATCAAAATCAAAACTTACAAAAAGTCTTTTTTTGGGCATATGACTCCTCCTTTAAAAATTATCCTTTACTTTCTTATAATAGACTCGCTATTAACATTACAAGCAAAATAGTCAAAACAATAACTCCGTGGAAAAAGCTGAGTGTCTTTGAAAAAATCACTTCGCTCCATGTATGTACTTGATTAGTTACTGAGGAAGTATCCATAGAAAAATCTATTTCCGAATCATTAATGCTTCTAACCTTATCATATAGTTTCCGGTAAAGTTTTTCTTGCCGTAAGAAATATCCATCTAAAACCCAAAAAGCCAGAGACGGAAAATAAGATAGATAAATATAAAGTTTATTTGAATCTTTTGCTGCTAAAGCAAACAGACCCGACACTAAAATAACACTCCAACCTTTCAACAAGAAAGAATTATTAGCCATCCGGTTAATAACACCTTGTATCATTTCTAAATGTTTTAACTTAGCTTCCATGTATTATCCTCCTATTCCATATTACTTCTGCTCTTAATAAAACTTTCCAAATCTCTTTCTAAAATTCCTTTGATGAATTTTATCTACTATAACCAAATTCTTTTAGGAGAAAATTAATATGTTTTCTATAATCTTCAATTAAACTATCATTAATTGCTATTTTTCTATATTTCCCAACTAATGTAAACATAGCAATATTCTTACAGTTACTTTTCTTTTCATCCAGTTCCCAATGAGCCATTATATTTCTCAACTTTTGGACAAGCCTTAAAGATTCTTTAATCTTCTGATAATTTTTTAATTTTTTAAAATAAGGGATTGACTCATAAAGACTGATCTTTTTATCGAAATTTAAAAGAGGAGTATTAATAACATTCCAAAAAAGAATTGTTGCTTTATTATTGGCCTTAGGGAAAAAATAATTCCTTATCTTATAGCCAAGAATAAAATCAATTCTTGAAGCAGATGAAATAACTCCTCCCCTGATTGAAGCTAATTTTTCTCTAATTTTTGTTATTTTCATCACCCAATATTCGTCCTTGCCTTAATAAATTCTTCCAAATCCTCAGGCTTAATGCGCCACTGACCTATCTTCGTAGCGCGAATCTGCTTCTCTCTGATAAGTTCACGAACTCTATATTCAGATAGCCCAAGTTGTTTAGCAACTTTTTCTACTGTTAGATATCCTTTAAGTAACATAAGAAAAGCTCCATTTTGTACTATACAACATTATGCCACATAATACCACATTCCACAGGGAATTAGAGGGACATCATACCTAATCCCTACGCCGCTTTTCTCCGCCACTCTTTTGGTTTCGGCTTTGATGTGTCGTAAGAGGCAAGACCTACAGGAACGGCATTTTTACAGGTTTCTTGTTCATGCCTGTAGGAATCTACATTTTCACCTATTGAGGCTTTTCTCTTTTTCCACTTTGCCATATTAATTCTACCCTCTTATTTCTTGCCTTTTGATTTTAACAGTTTTAGCTCCATTTCAATCATTCTTTTTTTGTTTACTTCAATTCCTTCCTTGACCGCTCAATTTCAGCGAGGAGTTTTTCTTTTTCCAAATTATCTTCCCTTTTTTTCGTCATAGCGAGTCTTATTTCTCTACCTCTCTAAGAAATCCAATTCTTTTGCGTTTTGGCTTTTTCGCTTTAAAGGCTGACAGATTACGCCCGTCGCGAGAGTTTTTGCAGGTCCTCATCGAAGGTGAACAGGTGGTCTTCGCTCGTGGCGGCCTTGGCGCAGAGAATGCAATCAACGATGTCAATGCCCCGTTCCGAAAACAGTGACAATGCCCGGATAAGCTCCTGCTGGTCGTCGTTGGCGATTCCCTTATAGCGCATGAGATCAATGAGACTTCCGGCAGCCCTGACCCGAGGAACTTTGTAAATCTTGGTCAGCACATAGATGCATTCTGCTATAACACTTTCAAGGATAACTGTCTTCAAACTGCCGTGCTTCACCTTATCAAAGAAGTCCTTCGCCTTCGCATGTAAGACGGGATCATCTGCAACGAGATACCGGACAATGGTGTTTGTGTCAGGAAGACTTCTTTCCGGTTTTTTCACGGACCGCCACCTCCCATGCCTTTTCTTTCACCTGCCTCATGGAGGCGCCATATTTGACATTTCCGGCGTATTCTCTGAGCGAGCCGGCTGCGTCCCGTACCGGTTTTACCATAACGGTATCGTCCTCAACTTCGAAATAGATGGCATTAACCTTGAGCTTCTCTCTGATTTCCCTTGGGATCGTCACCTGCCCCTTCCGCGTGATTTTGACCGCTGCGGTCATCATCTTACATCACCTTACCTTTCTATTTAGTATTACTTATTCTAATAGTAATGCATTTTGAAGATGTTGTCAATATATATTTGACAGCAGCTCCTGTGCAATGTTCATTACAGATTTTTTAGAAACCCCGCGTCCAATAATCAAGGCGAGTAATTCTTGAGCGGAAAGCGCCTCTGGCCCAAATCTTTTCAAACGCTCACGAGGTCTTTCAGGTATTGGAAGATCGTGCACAGTGAAAGATGTAGTTTTGTCCATTGTTTTAAACAATACCAACCCCTATAGCAGTAAGAAATTGTTGTTTTATGTTATTGAAGATGCGGGTCATATTCATACTTCTTTAGCTTTGGCTTTGACGTGTCGTAAAAGGCAAGCCCTACAGGAACGGCATTTTTACAGGTTTCTTGTTCATGCCTGTATGAATCTACATTTTCATCTATTGAGGCTTTTCTCTTTTTCCACTTTGCCATATTAATTCTACCCTCTTATTTCTTGCCTTTTGATTTTAACAGTTTTAGCTCCATTTCAATCATTCTTTTTTCACGCTCCAATTCCTCTTTAAGTTCTTTTTCAGTCGGCAGGTAAAGCTTGTATTTTGATGCAAAAAGACGCTTGTTTTCGTTCAGCATAGAATATTTGACTATCGTCTCATTCTTTTCAGAGCAGAGTATTATACCTATGGTCGGATTATCTGTTTCTGTTCTTATCTTATTTTCATAATAGCGAACATAGAAATCCATCTGTCCGATATCCTGATGGGTGAGTTTGCCTATCTTTAAATCAATGAGAACAAAGCATTTCAGGAGATAATTGTAAAACACAAGGTCTATATAAAAATTGTCGTTGTCTGCTGCGATGCGGTGCTGCCTTCCGACAAAGGAAAACCCTTTCCCAAGCTCAAGCAGGAATTCCTGCAATTTCTCAATCAGCGCATTTTCGAGGTCTTTTTCCAGAAAACGGATATTTTCTTTCACATTAAGGAATTCAAGAACATAGGGGTCTTTGATGATATCTTCAGGCTTCAGAGAAGGCTCAAGCTTCTGGATTTCTTTTTTGACCGCTTTCTTGTCTCTGCTTGAAAGGAGGCGTTCATAATAGAAAGAATTAATCTGCCGCTCAAGCTGGCGGGTAGACCAGTTGGCTGCTATGCATTCCTCCATATAGAAGCGGCGCACATCAGGCTTATTCACTTTTAGTAACAGGCGATAATGGGTCCAAGAGAGTTCTGGACGAATAACAGGCAATTCGTCACGCGGTGCGTGACCTTTTTGTTGGGGCAAAGATTCATCACGCACTGCGTGATGAATCTGATCAAGCAAATATTGTGAGCGTGTTACATTCATCATTTCAAAAGAAAGATAGAATAGGCGCATATAGCGTAGATTGGTCTGGGTGAATCCTTTGCCGAATTCAGCCGTTAGTCTTCCCGAAAGCTCAACGATAAGCTCGTCTCCATATCCTGCCTTCGCTTTACCACGCTGTTCTTCTTCTACAATCTCCCTGCCGATATGCCAGTATGCCTGAACCATCGCAAAATTCACAGCACGGTATGCACTGCTTCTTGCGGTCTCAAGAATCTCCCTGACCCGGCTGTATATTGATTCTACTGCCTTTTTATCTTCTAACTGCTTTTTCATCTGTTTAAAGCTTTTACAAAAGTTGCTTGATTAGTTTTTTCATGAATATGAAGGGATACGGTGGGGACTTCAAAGGACGTATGCTCTTTCTTCCCTG
The DNA here is from genome assembly GCA_018896985.1 of Nitrospinota bacterium. Lineage (GTDB taxonomy): Bacteria > Nitrospirota > Thermodesulfovibrionia > Thermodesulfovibrionales > UBA1546 > UBA1546. The sequence continues at coordinate 1,717 of JAHILQ010000105.1, read as the reverse complement.
ACCATACCAGTTGCGGGTCAAGATGCGGGTCATATTCATATTTTTTGGGTTTCGACTTTAATGTGCCGTAAGAGGTAAGCCCGACAGGAACGACATTTTTACAGGTTTCTTGTTCATGCCTGTATGAATCTACATTTTTATCTATTGAGGCTTTTCTCTTTTTCCCCTTTGCCATGCCGCTCCTTATCCTGTATTAAGGATTGCCATAATTATAAGTGATTTCCGTGAAAAATAGCCCTCTCCCAGCCATTCAATCCCTGAGTCTTTATATTTTGGATATGAAATTAATTTCATTTTTATTTCTTAAACAGGTCTAAATATTCCTTAAAAACAAAAAGCCTGTTCCTCTTGAACCCTGTTATCTCTTTTAAAATGCCTATCTTCTGAAAGTCATTTAGAAGCTGGTTCACTGATGGATGAGTTAAGCTCAGTCTCTGACCTATTAATTTTGCACTCATAATAGGCTCTAAATACAGACATCTTAGTAGTTTCTGCCCCATTTTTGCCCTTCTTCCGAAGGTTATCATTGCAGACTCGCACCTGTTTCTTAAAGCGATTATCTTCTCAAAGGTTGCTTTGCCATTCTGTGCAGTTTCTGCAACACCAACTAAAAAAAACTTTATCCACTGTTCCAAATTATCAGAGACGCGCACCATGGTAAGTGAATCATAATAGGCTCCTTTATTACGCTCAAAAAAATCAGACAAGTAAAGAGTCGGTTTGCTCAGGATTCCTTTATCAACAAAGTAAAGGGTGATAAGCAGCCTGCCAATACGCCCGTTACCGTCTAAAAAGGGATGAATCGTCTCAAATTGATAATGACTTATGGCAATCTTTATCAAGTGAGGAATTTTCAGGTTTTTATTGTGCCAGAATTTTTCAAGATCGCTCATGAGTTCAGGGACTTCGCTGTGGTGCGGCGGTATAAAGAAGGCATCTTTAAGGCTTGAACCGCCTATCCAGTTCTGGCTTTTTCTTATTTCTCCGCGATTCTTATGTTCTCCCCTTGCCCCTTCAAGCAAAATCCTGTGTGTCTCCTTGAGTAATCTCATTGAAAGGGGCACTTTCTTTAATTGTTCTATTGAATGATTCATTGCCTTTGTATAATTCTGCACCTCAAGCCAATCATCTTTTCTCTCCGGCTTAATTTCTTCTTCTGGTAGGATTGCTTCATCAATGCCTGTTTTAGTCCCTTCAATTCTGCTTGATGTCGTTGCCTCTTTTACAATGTGCATGTGAATGAAAAAATCCACATCAGGAACAAGTAAGGAATAAGCATTTAATTCGCCAAGGCACCTTGTGGCTTCTTCAAGCACTACATCAATCTCTCTGTCATGCCATCTGAAAGGGAAATTAATAAAGGAGGGAGAAAAGCTTTTATATCCGTACTGCTGTTTAAAAACACCTGCGTTAAATATCTTCTTGGTCATATGTTTTTAATCACAAATAAATATTTATATGTAAAGTTTAAGCCATTTCTTTACATATGTCAAACTGTATGTAAATTTCCTGCAGGACATTGGGAATTAGAGGGACATCATACCTAATTCCTACGCCGCTTTTCTCCGCCACTCTTTTGGTTTCTGCTAAAGTGGAGTGGGAAGGCTCATTTCCTGATTGTTTGCAATTGGAGCCTTTTTCGCCAAAACCACCTCCTCAGAAACCTCTGAAATATTAATAACTTTCATGTAAAAAAGCAAATATTTCATCTGTCTTC
>JAHILQ010000104.1 GCA_018896985.1 Nitrospinota bacterium | reverse complement strand
CCTGTCAAAGATATTGTCAACGGAAAAGGATGCAATAACATTTTTCGTAAGCTTATAAGACAGTTTCGCATCAGCCGTAAAGTAAGAGTCGTATGAGGTATAGACTCCGCTGACAGTATCTGTGTTTTCATCATTTGCATATCGCTTGCCCACATACCGTCCGGTGAACGATGTCAGGAATGGTCCCTTCTCAAATTCGGCTCCGGCGTTAAACATCCTCTCAGGCACCTGAGTCAATCTCTTGCCTTCTGTTGCAGGCTTTGCATCGTTTTTCTTTATCTTTGCGTTTGTGTAAGTAAGGTTCGCAAAGAGCCTAAGCCACTTGTCAAACCTCTGCTCCGCCTCAAGCTCTACTCCTTTGCTCTCAGCTTTCCCTGCATTGATCTTTTCTTGAAGCGTGGACGAAACGGTCTTACTGTAAATAAGGTCTTTCAGATAATTCTCAAAATAGGTTGCCTTGACTTTGGCTCCTCTCCAGAGTCCCTGCTCAATACCGGCATCCCATGAGATGGTGGTTTCAGGCTTCAGGTCAGGATTTCCAGCATAGGTAATACCGCGTGACGATGTCCATGTCCTGTAAAGCTCATAGGTCGTTGGCGGTCTGAATGCCTTTCCGATTGAGGTTCTCAAGGTGGTCTTATCAAAAGGCTTATACACAAGGGCAGCCTTTGGACTGAAGGCAGAGGCATTTCTTGAATCGTATTCCTTTGGATAACCTGCTGTGCCGACCTGATTCACATAGCCGTTATAGGTCTCCCACCAGTCCTGCCTGAAGCCTATGTATGCCGTGAGATTTTTAAGAATCATTATTTCATCCTGAACGAACAGGGCGTAGGTCTTATCCTTTCCCTTAGCCTGATAAGAGAGAGTGGTTTTTAATGTCTCGTCCTTCCAGTTCGTAAGGCCATGCTCCTGCGAATCCGCCCATCCATGCCTGAAGGTGCTGCCAAAGGTCAATATATGCCTGTCAAATACCGGCACGGTAAATTGAATATCAGCATTATAGCTTTGTGATGGTGTCTCGCTGAGTGTGCCGGGGCCTCCGGCTCTGGTTGTGGCAACGGTTGTGCCTCTTGTCACAGACCATGCTTTTCCCCTGTCCATTAGACCAAGAGAAAGTTTCATCTTGACGGAAGAAAACGCCGTCTCAAAGCCTATGTTGTAAGTATTCCGAAGACTGCCGCCGCTGCCTGAAAGGAAAGAGGACTCCTTCACGCTTCCGTATGACCAGACCTCGTTTCCCGCTGCATTTTTCAAGTAGGTGTGCGGGTCGTCATAATTGTATTCATAGCTATTCCGCATGTAGGAAAGATTCATTTTGGTCTCTTTCGTGAAGTCATAGCCTGCCTTCAGGGTAAGCTGGTCGTCCCACCATCTGTTGTCACCCTTGTCTCCGATGAGATAGCGGGTATTGCCCTGATTATCCGTTGTTTGTGTCCATCCGGTAATGCCTGCTGTCGGCTTGCTGCTCTGGACATTAAAGTCCGTAGGATAGCCGTTTGTTGCCTTATAGCCATAACTTACAAAGAGGCTCAGTTTGTCTTTAAATTTATCGCCATAAGAGAGATAGAACTTCCGCAGGTCGTCCATGGCTTCTCCCCTGTTCCAGCTTGAGCCGTATCCTGTCTTAAATGTAAATTCTCTCTTCTCGGGCATTTTCGTGATTATGTTCACCACGCCGCCCATAGCATAGCCGCCGTAGAGGCTTGAAAATGGCCCTTTGACAACTTCTATTTTCTCCACATCTTCCACTGAAAGCAGGTCATAGCTAACTCCGCCGCTATACGCATCATTAAGTGCAATCCCGTCAAGAAGAAAAAGGGTTCTCTTGTCATCCGGAATGCCTCGCAGAGATAATGATGTCATCCTATCCATAATGCCCTTGCCTCTCTTTTGATAAATGCCGGCGGTCGTGTTCAAGGCATCATCAACCGTCTTGATATTCCTTTTCTCAATGTCTTCTTTGGTTACGACCGAGACACTGCCGGGCGCAGACGCCAATTCCTTTTCTGTTCTCGTGGCAGTGACTACGATTTCTTCCATTGAAGCAGTTTTTTCTTCGGCAAATGCAGAAGTGACAGATAGGCTGATGGCTAAAGGCGAAAGACTAAAGGCAAGCAAAACAACCTTGATGGGTGATGCGTAATGCGTAATGCGTTTAAATAAAGATAAAAATGTTTTCATCTTTTCCTCCCTCGGGAAATTTTTGATTTGGATTTTGTTAGAGGTCGTGTCGTTTAACTCTTAACTCCGAACTCTAAACTCTTATGGTCTGGATAGGTCTTCCGGCTCAGGGCTACCTACTCACCCGCCTTCCCATCATGATATTACTCATGACAGTGGCTTCTTTACTGGGCTTTCGTTCCCTTTACGGCTGCGGGGCAGCGGAGGATTTTTTTACCTCTCTTCCCTGGCATCCAGCCATTCAATCTTTTAAGCTGTTGTCATTGGATCCCTGCTTTTTTATCACCCCCTCTTTCAAATGCCCTTTGTGATCAACTTGTGTGTGGTGAATATTACAAAAGCAAACATCTGTTTGTCAAGGCGGTTTGCTCTTTCACAGTAAAAGTTCCCCTCGGCGTTCCTTTAGCCGCATTTTGTGATAAAATAAACAATTCCAGATTAATCCCCGGATGGACTATGCCAAAGGATATACGTAATTTTTCCATCATAGCTCATATAGACCACGGGAAGTCGACCCTTGCCGACAGACTTCTTGAATATACAGGTGCGCTCAGCGCAAGGGAGATGACAGAGCAGGTTCTTGATTCAATGGATCTTGAGAGAGAAAGGGGCATTACAATTAAGGCGCATTCAGTGAGGCTTTTGTATAAGGCTGATGACGGAAAGGAATACATCCTCAATCTCATAGACACACCGGGGCATGTTGATTTTTCATACGAGGTGTCAAGGAGCCTTGCCTCGTGCGAGGGCGCTCTTCTTGTTGTTGACGCATCGCAGGGAGTTGAGGCGCAGACCCTTGCCAACGCATATCTTGCAGTGGAACATGACCTTGAGATGATTCCGGTTATAAATAAAATAGACCTGCCTGCGGCAGAGCCAGAAAAAACAAAGGAGCAGATAGAAGATGCAATCGGGCTTGACTGTTCCGAGGCAATACTTGCAAGCGCGAAGGAAGGCATAGGCACAAAAGAGATTCTTGAAGCGATAGTGGAAAAAATTCCGCCGCCTAAAGGAGAAGATGATAAGCCTCTGAAGGCGTTAATCTTTGACTCATGGTTTGATAATTATCAGGGAGTAATAGTGCTTGTAAGGGTATTTGACGGAACAGTGAGGGCAGGCAAAAAAATAAAACTTATGGCGACAGGGAATGAATTTGAGGTGGCGCAGGTGGGGATTTTCACTCCCAAAATGCAGCCCTCAGAAGAACTTTCCTCAGGCGAGGTCGGCTATGTAATTGCAGGGATAAAGAACGTAACAGACTCAAGGATCGGAGACACGATGACTGATGTGGATACTCCGGCACAGGAACCGTGTCCCGGATATAAGGACATAAAACCGATGGTCTTCTGCGGGCTTTATCCGACAATACCGCATGAATACGATAACCTGAGAGATGCGCTTAATAAACTGAGATTAAACGATTCGTCTTTTAATTACGAGCCTGAGACTTCGCTTGCGCTTGGATTCGGGTTCAGGTGCGGTTTTCTCGGACTTCTTCACATGGAAATAATAAAAGAAAGGCTTGAGCGTGAGTTTGACCTTTCACTCTTAAGCACAGCTCCGACTGTTGTTTACAAGGTGACAAAGAGCGACGGAGAGGTTATTCATATTGAAAATCCTGCCCTCTTGCCTGACAAGTACGAGATGGTAGAGGAGCCTTTTGTTCTTGTGACCATATTCGTGCCAAAGGATTACATAGGCCCTATTTTTGACCTTTGTCAGGAAAAAAGGGGGACACAGAAGAATTTCACATTTATAGGGAAAGACAAGATTAAGGTTGAGTATGAACTGCCTCTGAATGAGATTTTATGGGATTTTTACGACAGGTTAAAATCAATTTCAAAAGGTTATGCATCAATGGACTATGAATTCCTCGGCTTCAGGGAATCAGACCTTGTTAAGCTTAACATCCTCATTAACGGCGAGATTATTGACGCCCTCTCCCTGATAGTGCATAAGGAAAAGTCATATTACAAAGGCAGGGAACTGAGTGAAAAGCTGAGGGGGATTATACCGAGGCAGATGTATGAGGTTGTAATACAGGCCTCAATAGGAAGCAAGATTATAGCGCGTGAGAGCGTAAGGGCGCTGAGGAAAGATGTTCTTGCAAAATGTTACGGCGGTGATATAAGCCGTAAGAGAAAGCTCCTTGAGAAGCAGAAAGAGGGGAAAAAGAGGATGAAGCAGATAGGCAGGATAGAACTTCCTCAGGAGGCGTTTCTGGCGGTGTTGAAGCTGAAGTGAACGGTTAGTTATCTATAGTTACAAAGACTTCACCGTGTAGACGGTGCTGTGTCTCTTCGGAAGAAGCTGTTTCGAAGAATAACTCTAATGCCGATTATCCCTTGCCTGCTCAATAGTGTCACCTTGGCTTGCAATATCTAATTCAGGGCACAATGAGACATATCCATCGCCGTCTCGCTCGATAATTGCAGTCAGTTTCATTTACACCTCCCTGTCATAACCAGGATATACTTATTATCTCACAACAAATATATTTTTAGTAGTGCCCAATGACTTAAATCAGCGGTGCGGTTTTGCCGTGTCAAGAAATACGGGAAGTGGAGCCTGTCTAAAAACTAACGCGTTGTCATTCCCGTGAAAACGGGAATCCAGTAATTTCAATAGGTTCTGGATTCCTGCTTCCGCAGGAATGACGAAAAAAAGGACTTTTTAGACAAGCTCAGTGTCCCTAATATTTCCTAATATTTATTTAATAATGTTATATTGCAAGAATGCTATAACAAAGTAAGTGATTAAATAGGTGGCCCTTAACCTGTTAGGATATAGTTGAGTCGTCAAAAACAACTAACCTAAAGGAGGACCACCATGATAATTAGTAAAACAGAAAATGAGCATAACGTCAATGGG
>JAHILQ010000103.1 GCA_018896985.1 Nitrospinota bacterium | reverse complement strand
GATAAATGCAACAACACCAACAATATTTGTAATCGGAGAGATAGCGTTAATCTTAAGAATGGCTTCTATCGCAAGGAGAAACATCCAGCCGAAGAGTAGATAAATACCCCAGTGCATCGCCATCGAAAATGGCCATAAACCAAATATGTTGTACTCCCTCACCCTTTTCAGGAAGAATATTTCGGAGCCCATCTCTACAAGCTCTCCTGCAAGAGAACTGTGTAATGGCTTTTTAGCCCAGTCCATCTCCTCCATATAAGACCCGCCATAATGACGCTTCTCCTTTTCTTCATGAGGTACAGGATAAACCTCCCATCGGAGATTTTGGGGCATAGTAGAAAACTTTATGGCCTTATAAGCCGCTCCAACCACAAAAATGAAGACTGAAGACCATGCAAAAATCACCAAAAACCATTGTAGATTAGACATAGCTACCTCCTTTTATATTACAGGCTGTTTAATAATTCACAACCTTGTGTCGTTTTTATTCAAAGCGTCTTTATATTTATAAATTTATAAACATTTTGCTGGTTAGTAGTAGTAGCAAAATTATCATAGTTCCTTAAAAAAGTCAATAGCTTTTTTATAAATAGAACTTTGCTATTCAATAGAACATTGCTATTCCTTAATATCCACTCCGTATGATAGCATCTGCTACTTCTCTGACGCTTATCATTTCCATACACTGAACGGTTCTGCAATTATTTTTGTAACACGGAGAACATTCGAGTTCTTTCCTGATTATGACATGCAATCTGCCGTAAGGGCCTGTCCTCAGCGGGTTAGTAGGTCCGAATATGGCGAAGACAGGCACATTGAGCGCAGCAGCGATATGCATTGGTCCTGAGTCATTTGTGACTACAAACCTTGCATTTCTTATTATCTTTATAAGCTCTTTTAAGGTTGTCTTTCCTGCTACGGATATGGCATTGCCATCGGAATTCCTAACGACAATACTTGCTATATCAACATCTGATTCTCCGCCCACAACTATTGATTTCACCTGCATCATTGATGAGAGTTGTCCGAATCTTTCCGGAAACCACTTCTTTGTCTCCCATCTTGCGCCCGGGACTATAACAGCATATCTTTCACAAAATCCCCCCTTTCCCCCTTTATCAAAGGGGGGTGAGGGGGGATTGCCTGTTTGTAACAAACGATATATCACCTCTGGAGAGTTAAAAGACAGAGGGAACGGAAATTTTATATCGGAGATGTCGCATCCGAGAAATTTTGCTATCTCAAGATACCTGTCCACTGCATGAACATCCTTGCCTGCCTTAACAGTGTGTGTATAAAATATCCTGCTGCCTTCCCTCGCCTCTTTAAAACCTATTCTTACAGGCGCGCCTGTTGCCTTTGCAAGAACCCCGCTTCTGAGAAGACCCTGCAGGTCTATAACAATATCGTATTTCTCTGCCTTTAAAGATTTAAACAAAGACCTCAGTTCTTTTATCGTAGTCCCTGCGCCCTTGACCCTCTTCCAATCATCCTTATTAATAATCCAGAGCTTGTTTATCATCGGATGCCCCTCAAGGAGACCTTCAAACCCCTTTGCGATAATCCAGTGAATCTCTGACTTGGGAAAACTGTCTCTTAGGGCATTTAAAAACGGAAGGCTGTGCACAACATCTCCCAGAGAACTCGGTTTTATGATAAGGATTTTCCGGGGCGGTTTTTTTAGTTTCAAAACATCCATAGCCATCATACTATATTTTACAACATCTGTTAGCTATTCAAATACCGTAATGTTTTTTGCATGAACTTTAGGCTCTATTTTCTCTCCTCAAAATTCTTGATAAACTGTCCTATCTGAATCCCGAGATAGACGCACTTTATGCCGTCCATGCACTCATCGGCATCCTTCTTCTCTATATGTGTAGTAAGCTCGTGGACAATGTATTCTGGGGACACCGTATTTAACTCCTTTTATTTTTTGGTTTTGGCCCAGGCTTCAGGCGTTGCAAGTTACGCTCTAATATTCTTTCAAGTTTGGCCACAAATTGCTCGCCTCAAAACTTCCTCCGATTTCGGCACCGCTATCAGGTGCACATGGTTGGGCATAAGACAATAAGCCCATACTTCCACTTTGCAGCAGAGGAAATGGACAAAAACAATCGCATCTGCAAGGATTTTATAAAGCGCTGCGCCTTATTTTTTAGTCTCAGATAACCGTCACAGTGCTTGCCTGCGGCCCTTTCTCACCGCTCTCCTCAACAAAACGAACCTCCATCCCTGTTTTAAGCTTCTTGAACTCATGATTAAGCACACTGTTCTTATGAAAATATATCTCCCTGTTATCAATAGTTGTAAGAAAACCGTACCCTTTTTCAGGGAACAGCGAGGTTATTACTGCACGAGGCGGTTCTTCGTGCCTTTTAACGTCCTGCCTCTGCTTCCGTACAAAGTCCTCCAGCTGTCTTCTTGCTGCATAAAAGGCATCCCTCACAGCAATTTCAAGGTCTTCATTTGGTTCGCGCTTTACAACAAGCTCTGCTCCCGGGACCTTCATGTCTATACGAACGTTATAGAGCAAACCTTCCTTCTTATGTTTATGAGGGACCTCAACAACAACCCTGCACCTCATTATCCTGTCATAGAACTTGTCGAGCTTTTCTGCCTTCTTATGGATAGCATCCCTGACATAGTTTGGCAACTTAAGGTTCCTTGCTGTAATCTGAAGATCGAGTTCCATGTTATCCTACAAAATTTCTTAGATTATATTTTTATCGTAGCAGGCAATACAGCCCCTGTCAATACAAAGAAAAATCATAAATTCCAATTGCATATTTTCTCAGGAAGAAATACGGCTGGAATGAGCTAAATCATATTAGCGCTCACTACTGTCCGACTGTTAAGTGAATAAAATCAACTGGTTTTGGGAATCCGAGTTTTCCAGCTCCATGCTTGTTTCTGCAAGTAACTGTAATAACGGAATTCTTTCGAAAACTGAGACGCTCAGAATTTGTAAAATTGTGTAGAGCCTCGCCGGGATATTGAGCCGCTTTTTGAGTATGGCGACCAGCACATAAACCGACACGGCGATCCAGATTTGAGTTTTGACCGCATTCTCCGAGGTTGGACTTTGCACGAATCACAAAGAAACCCGTTGCCTGTGAGATGGTGTGAAGCCTGGCATAATCCAGGTATCCACGATCCATTACGTAGAAGGCGCCCGGCTCTCTGGGAAGTGCGTCGAGAATGTTCACATCGTGCATCGTCCCGTCGAAGATGCAGATAAACGTAGGAATGCTGCCCCGCATGTCCAGAAGAGTATGCAATTTGATTGCTGCCTTTGTTTGGCGGAAGGTAGCCCAAGGAAACATTGAGAGACAGAGATCGATAGTGGTCGCATCCAGAGCATATACGGTTTGTTGTAGATCGATACCAACTGGTTCGTTGCTGTAGAGTGTTCGTGCGGTGATGATCAAGGCATGGGCAAAATCGGCATAGATGCGCCAGTCTCTCCACTCGTTGGCGTCTGCAAGATTTGACCGGGCCACGGTGCCGCCAATACCCATGTGATACAGTTTCTGTTGTTGTGATCGGAGACATGCCTCGATATCGCGGAGACTCTTCCGATACGTCAGTTGCGCAAAGGCCATACATAGATACTGATCGAGGCAGGTGAAGCTTCTGACATTGTGATTGCCCTGATAGCGAGCAACGCAGTGTCGAAATGTATGCAGAGGCACCAAGTCCATAACTTGTGAAAATATAAGTTTTCCAGAGTACATTCGTCATCTCCTTCCGGGTGTTTCCGTAAAGATGACAAGCTGGCTGAAAATATTTCAAGTCGATAACGGGTCTCAAAGCCATTTTTGTGTTATTATTTCAATAAGTTATATCGCACTATGCTAAAAACAACCGGACAGTAGTGATACCGAATCTGTATAATTTATGCT
>JAHILQ010000102.1 GCA_018896985.1 Nitrospinota bacterium | reverse complement strand
CGGATTGCGGATTGCGGATTGCAGATTGGTGGGGATTGTACCAGTTCAGATATTCCTCGATACTGCCAAAGATACCTGGCGCATCCGGATGGTACAACCCTTCCCAGGGGACAGGTTTCGGTTCCTCTACCTCAGTATCAACCCCACCAATCTCTCTTGCTATATACCGGAGCATACTGGTAAAATTCTCCTCACCGTTGATGACAATGTATGAATAGACTTTAGCGACAATCTCAGGCCTGACAGTAGAGAGCATCCAGAGTGATGGGTCATGACCCACACAGACAATGGGAACCTTTCGCCCCAATGCCTGGAGCCTCTTCTCCATCGTCTCCCAGAACCCCTCCGTTGAGCGGTAAAGGAGGATGGCATCTGCACCCTCTGCCTCCGCAAGTACTGCCTCAAGCCTCTCTGTCTCCTCCTCCAGCCTCTTTGTAGAGTAAACCTTAAGTTCTATTGAATCCCCTACATTCTTGCTTGCCCTGACAAGCATATTCATGTAACTCTGCCACATAATTGATACTATCTTCATCTTTACCTCCTTAAAATCTGTAATTTATCCCCACCAGATATGTCCTTGGCGGAGCAGGATAGCCACCCCCATAGAGATAGTTCTTATCGAAGATATTCTCAGCCTTTAAAAATATACCTATACCCCTGATAAGATAATCTGCCCTCAGATCCGCTACAAAGTAAGGAGGGGCAGATTCCCTGTTGTCACTCCTCGTGAATTGCTTTGACACATACTCAGCGTCTAAGGCAAAGGAGAGTCTCTGCATCGGCTTGTATACTGTATTGATCTTTGCCCTGTGTCTCGGGCTGGCAGTAAGCCAGTAACCTGTGGTTTCATCCTCTGCAATAAGATAAGTGTAAGAAGGTTTAAGTTCTAAGAATCCAGAAGGTTTCCATTTTACTGATGCCTCTACACCTTTTCTTACTACCTTTCCGAGGTTTTCATATCTTCCTATGCCCTTATCTCCACGAACATAGGTTATTCTGTCTTTTATCCTGCTGTAGAAGAAAGAAACATTCTCTTGTAGAGACTTCGTGAACTTATGTGAGATGCTCAATGAATAATCCATCCCATTCTCCATCTTTAAATCTGGATTAGGTTTGGAAGAAGATGTCTCGTAATACCTCTGGAGAAATGTGGGTATATTGTGTGTGGCTCTTGCTGTGGTATGAATGGAAATGACATCGGAGCTATAACCCAGTTTAACTTCAGGATTCATTACAGCAGGGAATCTTGAATAAAGGTTTATCCTCGCCCCAACTCCGGCACTAAAAGGGCTTTCTTTAAATCTGATATTCTTTATGAGATAGATCCCGCATTTTTCTTCATGTTGGGGACTTACCTTATTGCCTTCTATATGGGTAGTCTCAAGATTAAGGCCTGTATCGAATGAGCCAAGCCCTCCTGCTGAAAAAGATGTCCTTATGTTTTCTCCAACCGTCCAGTTTTTGAGTGTTGTATAAAGCTGCTTGTCAGGGTCGGTCTCTTTCTTCTCAGATTGATTGAAATAGGTATCACTTTTGAAACTCCCGATCTTCAGCCCCAGGGCGGAACTCCATATCTCTCCCCTATGCCTTGCCCGAGGGGTGGGAAAGGCAGGCAGCCCTGATCTTCCCCTATCTTCTTTAAGATAATCTACAGATAATGATTTGGTTTTATAACTCAGTTTTAAACCTGCCCTCTTTTTGTCTTTATCACCATTTACCCGGTAGCCATCGGTCTTATTCCATTCCGATGTTAATCCTATTCCGATGGATTTAATATTCTTCATATAATTGAGGGTATAGTTCTGGGTATCGAAATTACCAAAGGAGGCTTCAATCATCCCCTGAGAAGTGGTAATCTTTTTTGTAGTTATGAGGATTACACCTCCAGAGGTGCCCCCAAAGGCTGCACCTCCACTTTTGTAGATATCTATCTTTTCGATATCCTCAAGAGAGACCAGACCCCAGTTGATATACACAGGATGAGCAGATAAAGGGTCATTAAGCGGCCTTTCATCAAGAAGGACGGTTACCATACGGGAGCCATAAAGGCTTACCGTCCTTTCAGAGGCGCTTACCCCGGATATTCTGTTCAGGAGTTCTACTATCGTCCTTACATTCATCCCTTTTATATCCTCTTGTGTTATCAATATATTAGGTCCGCTCTGCTCGTCTGCCTTTACAATATTTATGTATATCATTACGATTACAACCGAGATAAAAGCTGTTAATATCCTCAAAACTCATCTCTCCTATTCAGTGTAATTTTTGATAAGCTTCGAACCATACATAAAAAAAGCTATGCTATAAATGATCAAAACAGCAAAGGATATCAGTCCTTCCGTATCAAGCGCTGCTTTTCTTATGACAATATTCGTATGCGTCAAAGGCATGAGATAGATAACGGGTTTGATAAAGTCAGGTATCTTGTCAACAGGGAAAAAGGTCCCGCTGAAAAATGCCATCGGCATGATAAAGAAATTCGAATAGGTCGCTGTGTCTTCATGGGATTTGGCGAGCATTCCTGTGATTACCCCTAAATTTGAAAATAAAAAACAGTTAAGTAGTAGAGTCATAACAAACAGAGGAGTGATAGAAAATCCTGAAGGTATCAGAAATCCCACAATGATAATCAGGACTGATGCAAAAAGCCCCTTCACCATACCTGCCAGCACTTCGCCTATCATGATCGATGATGGGCTGATCGGCGCCTGTATGAATACCTGGAATGTTTTGAAATATAACCTGTTGAGATTAAGGGCACTGGCGACCCAGGTGTATGAGTTGTTCATAGAGCTCATCGCAACTAATCCCGGTATAAGGAATGTCAGATAGTCAGTACCCTGTATCTTTACGCTCCTTCCAAGGCCGAGACCAAAGGCGATCAAGTAAATTATCGGGACAATCATTGCAGAAAAGAGATATCCAAGCCTCAGGAGTTTCCTCCGGAAAAGGAGCATCTCTCTGAAAAATATCGGATACCAAAGAAAAATTTGTCTCATTCTACAGGTTCTCCTGTTTCTATACGCTCACCTGTAAGCTTGATAAATACGTCCTCGAGATTAGACCTTCTTATGGTCACACCATCGCCTCTCTGTTTTGCTATCTCATGGGCATCATCACGGGTTTTACAAACGTTTTGTATGAGTTTCCCGTCACCATTAACAAATTCAACTACATATTCACCAACTATGGCCTTCAGGTTTTCAGGGCTATCAAGGGCAATAAGTCTACCCCTTGAAAGGATACCAACCTTATCACAAAGGGCCTCTGCCTCTTCGATATAGTGCGTGGTTAAAACCACTGTTCTCCCATCTATTTTTGTTTTTCTGACTATATCCCACATTTGCCGCCTGATCTGGGGGTCAAGACCTATTGACGGCTCATCAAGAAATAGCACAAAAGGTTCTGTCAGCAGTGCCCTTGCAAGAAGAAGTCTTCTCTGCATGCCTCCTGAAAAACTCAAGACAACTGAATCTCTCCTATCCCACAGATCAACTATCTTTAATGTTTCAGCCATCTTTTTCTCCATGTCCCTCACGCCATGAAGCATTCCGTAAATCAGCAGATTTTCACGTGCTGTAAGTTCTCTGTCAAGATTATTCTCCTGAGGGACAACACCTATCCGTTTCTTTATCTCAAAAGGCTCCTCTACGACATTAAAACCATCTATCATGCATGTGCCGGAATCAGGTCTGCTCAGTGTTGTAAGCATTTTGATGGTTGTGGTTTTCCCCGCACCATTGGGACCGAGAAGGCCAAAGACCTCACCGCGTGCAATAGCAAGAGAGAGATTATCCACAGCCGTTATCTGCCCGTAGTGCTTTGTTAACCCGATAGCTTCTATCATGAGTCTATCCTCGGATAGATTACCCTGGCCCCGTTCCAGTTAATTATGGAGACATTAATCCCATAAACCTTCCTCAAGTTATCCTCAGTTATAACGCTTTGTGGGACGCCATTCGAAACTATATGCCCCTCGTTAATCATCACAGCCTTATCCGAAAACAGCATAGCAAGGTTTGGGTCATGGAGTGTCATAAGGACAGTTAATTCCTTTTCTCTGGCTATTCCCCTGACCTTCCCTAAGACGAGCAACTGATTTCTAAAATCAAGGTGAGATGTAGGTTCATCAAGCAGCAGTATCGGCGCCTCCTGTGCCAGTGCCCTCGCAATAAGCACGAGCTGTCTCTCACCACCGCTTATCTTCGTATATGCCTTTTCTTTTAGATGTGCGATACCCACTGTCTCGATAGCCTCTTCAGCCTTAAGGTAGTCGTATTTTGACGGAGATGAAAATACACCTACATGTGAGACCCTTCCCATAAGCACAGCATCTAAAACGGAGTAGGCGAAAGAAGGTTCATGTTCCTGAGGAACAATGGCAAGCATTTTAGCCCTTTTTTCGCAGGGGAGATTTGAGATATTTTTATTTCCAAATAGTATTTCGCCCCTTTGAGGCTTCCATAATCCTGCTATGCACTTAAATACTGTTGTCTTACCAGAACCATTCGGACCGAGGATCGTAGTTATCTGCCCCATGTTTGCCCCGAATGCAATCCCCTTAAGGATGTCATCTTCTCCATGATGATGTCTGAATTGCAGGCCCTTAACCTCTAACATCATCTCCCCCAGCTCTCTTTGCCGCCTTTCTTCATTAAGTAAATAAAGAAAGGAGCCCCTGTTATTGCTGTTATTATCCCGACTGGTATATCAAGAGCCGTCAGGTTCCTTGCAAGTGTATCAGCAAATATCATGAATGCTGCTCCACCTGCCATGCTTAACGGGACAAGGCTCTTATGGTCAGGTCCCACAATCATCCTCACAAGATGGGGAACCATCAGCCCAACCCAACCTATAATCCCGCTTACAGATACTGCAATACTCACTGCAAGGGATGATGCTCCTATAAATATAATCCTCTCCCTCTTCACATTCACACCCAGAGCCTTTGCTTCATCCTCTCCCATACTCATCGCATTGAGTCTCCATCTCATCAGAAATATGGGTAAAACCCCTGCAATTATGCCTGCCCCTGCAATTTTCACCAGATTCCAGTCTGCAAGAGAAAAGCTTCCCATAAGCCAGAAAACAATGCTCTGTAACTTATGCGGGTCTACGAGAAACTTCACGATGGATACCATAGCTGTAAAAAAGGCTGAGATGATAACCCCAGTCAATATAAGTGGAAGCCGTGAAACCTCTCCCTGTGTCCTGGCTACTGTATAGGTAAGGACAACAGCAATTGTCCCGAATATAAATGCCATTATCTGTATTGGCGCCTCTGGGAAGAATCCAACTGATAAGGCACACCCCAGGGCAGCGCCGGCAGAGATGCCGAGAATGAAAGGGTCAACAAGCGGGTTTCTGAATATCCCTTGCAGGGTAACACCAGAGCCGGAGAGTGCAATACCGACAAGACCTGCAAGGATTACCCTTGGAAGCCTTATATCGAGTATTATAGCCCTTTCAGGTATATCGGGATTGCCAAAAAACGGGGCAATCTCTCCTGCAATAACCTTCAGAACCATAAAAGGCGACACATTGTATGCCCCTATAAAAATGGCTATCCACCCTGCCAGAAATGGCGAAATTAATATCAGAAGATATATCGGTGATTTAGTTTTCAATCCTCTCTACCTTCCTATACGGTATGCCGTATACCTCTCTATAAAAATCATCCGCGGCCTTCTCCAGATTAATATCCACGAAATATTCGGGATAAGTCTTCATCGCCATCCAGAGGGCAACGATAGCAAGCCGGGGCGACCATGTTGACCACTTCGGCGCCTTGTATACCCTGCTGTTTTTTGCTGCGCTTACATGCCGCCACTGCGGATTGCCGATAATATCCGCAGCCCCGTACCTGGCGCTCCCCCATATGAAGATGATATCCGGGTTCCAGGCGATTATCTGCTCTATGGAAACCTCAGCGCTCCTCTCCCTGATAGAAGAGGCAGGATTAATGCCGTTTATCAGCGAAAACATGTCATTGTTGACTCCGATGCCGCCGGACACGGTGGTGGGTTTGCCGCTTAGCCAGATCACTTTTTTTCGTCTTTCCGGAGGAATTCTCGAAACCCTGCCCCTTATCAAGGCAAATATCTTTTCCATTTGCGCAATGGTGCTTTCAACCTTTTTCTCTTTGCCAAAAAGACTGCCCTGAAGGCGCATCACCCCGTAAAGCTCATGGAGTGACTCAGGATATACAGCAATAACTTTTAACCCCTTTTCCTCCATGAACTTCACGGTCTCGGGCTTGAAGGTCCAGGTAAGGACGATGTCCGGCCTAAGCTTGAGGAGCATCTCGATATTCACATCGAAACCGCTCCCCGCGGAGGGGGCGGTTTTGGCTATATCGGGCTTGAGCGCGAGCATAAGGTCGTTCTCATGAGCATACCTGCTGATACCGGCGATCCTGTCCCAGACGCCCAAACCGGCTGACAACTCATAAGTCTCGAACAATACTGCCCGTTTTACAGGCACAGGGACGGTTACCACCCTGCCCATTTTGTCAGTGTATGTTATGGTAGCAGCCCATGATGGGGCCGCTACCATAAGTACCATCAGGATGCCTCCTGTGAGTCGAAAAATTCTATTCATCAAAACCTCATTGTCAGCTCTCCAAACCATGACCTTCCTGGTGCCTTGTAGGAGTAGAAATAATCTCTGTCAAAGATATTATCCACGGAGACAGAAACTGTCGCCCATTTTGTAATCTTATAAGAGACCTTTGCATCGGCAACGAAATAAGGATCGAATGAGCCAGGAACATTGTTCACTGTATCTTTGTTCTCATCATTGGAATACCTCTTGCCCACATATCTGCCGATAAGTGATGCTGAAAAAGGTCCTTTTTCATACTCCCCTCCGGCGTTAAACATATTCTCAGGCATCTGTGTCATCTTTTTGCCTTCCGTTTCAGGCTTCGCCTCGTTTTTCTTTATCTTGGCGTCGGTGTAAGTGTAATTGGCAAAGAGCCTAAGCCACTTGTCAAACCTCTGCTCTGCTTCAAGTTCCACCCCCTTACTTTCTACCTTTCCCACATTTACCCATTCCAGATAGGTGGGTGTAACCGTTTTCCTGTAGATTAGGTCTTCCATATAGTTCTCATAATAAGTAACACCGATCTTTGCGCCTTTCCAGAGTCTTTGCTCCATACCAATATCCCACGAGGTAGTTGTCTCTGGTTTTAGATCCGGATTGCCGGCATAAGTTTTTGTTACACCGGCCGATGTCCATGTCCATGTCCTGTAAAGGTCATAAACCGTAGGCGATCTGAATGCCCTTCCTGCAGATGTCCTCAGAGTTGTCTTTTCAAAGGGCTTATACACAAGGGCAGCCTTGGGGCTGAAAGATGAAGCAGTCCTTGAGTCATAATTCTTTGGATAACCGGAAGTGCCAACCTCATTCACATAGCCATCGTATGTCTCCCACCAGTCCTGCCTGAAGCCAAGATATGCTGTGAGGTTTTCGAGAATCATTATCTCATCCTGAACAAATAGGGCATATGTCCTGTCTTTGCCCTTTGATTGATAGGCAAGGGTGGTCTTTGAATCCTCATCCTTCCAGTTTGTGAGCTTATGTTCCTCTGTATCCGCTGAGCCATGCTTGAAAGAGCCACCAAAGGTGAGGATATGTCTCTTGAAAAGAGGCAGTGTAAACTGAAGATCTGCATTATAATTTTCTGACGGGGTGCTCGCGACTTTACCTGGGCCTCCAGCACGCGTAGTGGCTCCGGTTGTGCCAGGTGTTACATACCAATTCTTCTCCTGATCAGCGAGACCGAGGGACAGCTTCGCCTTTACAGAGGATATTTCTGTCTCAAAGCCTATGTTGTAAATGTTTTGTTCCCTGCTTCCTGCGCCGGATAGGAAAGACGCCTCCCTGACAGTTGTACCTCCAACTGTGTATGTCCACACCTCATTGCCCGCTGCATTCCTGAGATATGTATGCGGGTCATCATAGCTATACTCATAGCGGCTTCTCATGATTGAGAGATTAAGCTTCGAAGTCTTAGAGAAGTCATACCCGGCCTTTAAAGTCATATTGTCATCCCACCATCTGTTGTCGCCCTTATCGCCTATTAAATATCGGGCAGCGCCCTTGTTGTCTGTGGTGTAAGACCATCCGGTAATTCCCGCTGGCGGTTGGGTGCGCTGGACATTCAAACCTGATGGGTAGCCGTTTGTTGCCTTATAGCCATAACTTGCAAAGAGGCTGAATTTATCTTTAAACTTATCGCCATAAGAGAGATAGAACTTCCGCAGGTCGTCCATGGCTTCTCCCCTGTTCCAGCTTGAGCCGTATCCTGTCTTAAATGTAAATTCCCTCTTCTCAGGCATCTTTGTAATGATATGCACCACGCCGCCCATGGCATAACCGCCGTAAAGGCTCGAAAACGGGCCTTTAACCACCTCAATCCTTTCCACATCCTCAGGCGCAAGCCCTCCCCACTGGACAGAGCCTGTATAGGCGTTGTTCAAGGTGATTCCATCCATTAAAATCAATGTACGGTATTCTCCTGGAATGCCCCTCAGGGTTACACTTGACAGGGTATCCATAAGCCCCTTTCCACGCCTGTTGAAGACACCTGGTATGAGATTCAGTGCCTCATCAACTGACTTGATATTTCTTTTTTTAATATCATCTTTGGTTATCACCGCCACGCTTCCGGGGACAGATTCAATCTCTTTTTCGGTCCTCGTGGCAGTCACCACAATTTCCTCCAGCTTTGTTTCCTCTTTTGTTTGAACTTTTGTCTTTTCCTTCTCTTCGGCTGCAAAGACTGTCGAACAGATACCTAAGACAAAGACCATGAGAAACAGTTTGTTAATAATGCGCATTTTCAATCCTCCTTGTTTTATCTTTCACCCCCTT